>JBIITU010000035.1:0-14961 GCA_044340335.1 Steroidobacteraceae bacterium | reverse complement strand
GTAACGCCCGCGATGACGACTTCCGCCAGCACGCCGCGCCTGCGCCTGACCCTCGCCTTCTACCTCGGCCTGTGGCTGGTCACGGCCATTGCCGGACCACCGATGGCCGGACCGCCGACGGCCGGATCGATCGCAGGGCCCGCCACGGATCTGCTCGCCTGGCTGATCGTCATCGGCGGCTCACTCGGCCGGATCTGGTGCTCGGTGTTCGTCGCCGGGCGCAAGGACGCAGTGCTCGTGACCGAGGGCCCCTACGCGCTGTGCCGCCACCCGCTGTACGCGTTGTCGATCTGTGTCGCGGCAGGCCTCGGCCTCGGCACGGGCTCGCTGGTGCTGACTGTGCTCGCAGTCCTGGTCGTCTGGGCGCTGGTCTCGCAGGCGGCGCGCAGCGAGGAACGCCTGCTGCTGTCGCTGCACGACACTGCCTACGCGGACTACATGACGCGCGCGCGGCGCTTCCTGCCGCGCTTCGCGGCACTGCCCGACGCAGTTCCGCCGCAGCGACTGGAGATCCAGCCGCGCGTGCTGTGGAAGGCCTTCCTGGATGCCGGCTCGATCGTGCTTCTGCTCGCACTGATCATCGGCACGCGCCTCGTGCGCGAAGCCGGCATCACCCCGACGCTGCTGCCGTTGCCATGACCCGTCAGCTCAAGCAGGACCTGTTCGGTCGCGTGCTGCTGGAGGAAGACGCTGAGCACGGCGCGGTCGTGGTGCGCGAACTGGTCGAATCGCGGTTGTGGCTGCGTTGGCTGGCGCGGCATCTGGCGCGGCGGGAAGTGCGGGCGCTGCGCCGCCTGGAAGGCCTGCCGCGGATTCCGCGCATCCTCGCGGCCGACCGGCGCCGCACGCTGCGCTCGTGGATCGACGGCGAGCCGATGCAGATCGCGCGCCCGACCGATCCAGCCTATTTCCGCGAGGCACTGCGACTGCTGCGCCAGTTGCACGCGCGCGGCGTCGTGCATAACGACCTCGCGAAGGAGCCGAACTGGCTGGTCACGCCGGCGGGTGAACCCGCGCTGGTCGACTTCCAGCTGGCGCTGTGTCGCGATCGCTCGACGCGGCTGTTCCGCATCCTCGCCCACGACGACCTGCGGCACCTGTTGAAGCACAAGCGCACCTACCTGCCGCAGCGCCTGACGGCGCGGCAGAAGCGCGTGCTTGCGACGCCATCGATCGTCACGCGCATCTGGATGGCTACCGGCAAGCGCCTGTACCGATTCATCACGCGCCGCGTGCTGCGCTGGTCGGACCGCGAAGGTGCCGGCGACCGGCAGCTGTAGTACCCTTTCGCGCCATGCCCGCTTGCCACGCCCACAACCTGCGCGAACCCGACAGCGGCCATCCGCGCCCCTATGGCCTGCGCGTCTCGCTGCGCAGCGGTGATCCCTTCGCCAAGCTGCTTGGCTCGGACTGGAACCGCACGCACTGGTTCGAGACCGTCGCGGAGCGCGACGCCGCGCTCGCCGAAATGAGTCGCGAGCACGATTACTCGCGGCGTGGCGATGCACCTGCGTTGGTCTATTCGAAAGTCGAGAAGCTCGCCGAGAGCCGCGCGCGCTGACGCACCCAGCGCTGACGCGCCCGGCGTCGCCGCGCGTGCACTGCGTTCAGAACGTGCGTCCCAGGAACAGGTAGAAGCCGGTCTCGCCGTCATCCGACAACCCGGTGCCGAGATACACCGGCCCGAACAGCGTGTCGAGGCCCAGGAACACGCTGCCGTGGCGCTGCGCGGAACCCGCCGAGATATCGCCGCGGCGCTGCCAGACGTTGCCGAGTTCCAGCGACACGCCCAGGTACGCGGGCACGTTCAGGAAACCCTCGCCGCCGCGACCGATCTGGCGGTACAGCAGCGTGCGCGCAATCGCGAAATGCTCGCCGGTGATGGAATCCGGCGGCAGTCCGGACAGGTTCAGGAATCCGCCGAGCGGGAACAGCGAACTGACGGCGCCGCTCGGGTCGCCGATGTTGCTGCCGGCAGAGGCCCAGAACACGGCCGTGTTGCGCCCGCGCGAACCCGCCACCAGCCAGTCTGCAGACAACACCTCGGCATCGCCGCTGGAACCGAGCTCGGGCCGCTCGCCGCGCCACTCGAGCGAGAACGATTGGCCGTACCGCGGGAAATTCACGTCATCGAGGCGGTCGTATGAAAAGCGCGCGAAGTACTGCCGCTGGTTGAAGTCGTCGACGGGCAGCAGCGGATCGCCGAGCCTGACGCGCGAGCTGACGGACTCGCGCCGCAGGCCGACCCTGATCTCGCCGAAGTCGCCGAGTTCGCGCCCCGCATCGACGCCGAACTCGAAGCTGCGGACGCGATACTCGGCGATGCGCTGGCCGTCCTCGAGCAGCGGCACGTTGCGCAGCTCGACTCGGGCGAGCGGCATCACGAACCAGCGCGACTGGTCGTCGAGCGGCACGAACAGCTCGGTCGCGACCTTCGGCGACTCGCCGACCTGCAGGTCCCAGACCCATTCGGCGCCCCGTTCCGTCAGCTCCGCGAGCACGAAGCGCGCCGCTGCGTTGTAGCTCGAGTTGCCGTCGAAGTCATCCTGCAGGTTGAGCCCGAAGCGGACGTAATTCGGCCCCCAGGAATTGCGGCGCGCGTCGAGTACGAGGCCGTGGCGCGTGCCGTCTTCCTCGAGCCGGTAATCGAGCAATTCGAGGTTGCCCTGCGCGTACAGCCGCGTGACGCGGTCGGCGACCAGCGCCGCATCGAGGGGCGAGCCGACGAGATCACCGAAGCGCGTCTGCAGCGTCGCCGCATAGCGCTCGCTGCCCGCCGCAATGCGCAGGTAATCCACGGTCGCCGGCGGCTCGCGCGGTGCGGCGCGCGCCGCGACCCAGCGCGCATAGGCCGCGTCGTCGAGCCCCAGCGTCGCGAGGCGCGTCCTCTGCAGCTCTGCTGCGGCGCGACCGAGATCGATCGCCCGTTGAACCTGGCCGAAGTCGAAGCTCGAGGCCTCGCCAAGCGCCGGATCGATGACGACATCGCGCTCGCCCAGCGTCCGACGCTGCCGCTCGGCGTTCCGACGGATGAAAATCGCGAGCATCTGGTTCGAGATCGTCGGCACCGAGTCGAGCCGCTCTCGCGGCAGGAGCGGAAATCCCACATCGACGACGATCAGCACATCGACCCCGAGGCTGCGCGCCACGTCGATTGGCAGGTTCTCGGCAATTCCGCCGTCGACTAGCAGCCGCCCGTCGCGTTCCACGGGCGCGAACACGCCGGGTGCCGAGACGCTCGCGCGCATCGCCTGCGTCAGGTCACCCCGGTCAAGCACCACCGCCTCGCCGGTCTCGAGATCCGTGGCGACCGCACGAAACGGCGTCGGCAGTGCATCGAAGCTGGGCGCATCGATCACCGGCAACGTCAGTCGCCGCAACAGCTGCGTCAGCTTCTGCCCCTGGATCAGGCCCTTCGGCAGCTTGAAGTCGCCGCCGCGCAGTCCGAGGGGGAACTTGACCAGGAAATTCTGATCCTCCGCCTTGCGACGGAAAGTCAGCTCCTGGCGGGGTGGGCGATCGCGGACGGCATCCTGCCAGTTCACCGAGGTCATCACCGCCTCGATCTCGCGCGCATCGAGACCGCTGGCGTAGAGGCCGCCGATCACCGCACCCATGCTGGTGCCGGCGATGGCATCGATCGGCACGCGCAATTCCTCGAGCCGACGCAGCACGCCGATGTGCGCCATGCCGCGCGCACCGCCGCCGGACAGCACCAGGCCAATCCGGGGTCGTGCCGACGGCGCCTCGTCCGTCAGGGCCGCGGCAGACGGCGCCATCTGCGCCCATCCGGGCGGAGCCAGGACCAGCAGCAGCGCGGCCAGGCCGGCGCACCGCGCGCGACAGCGACCCGCCGGTCGCCAAGTCAAGCTGAACTCCATGGGCAGGCAGAATACCAGCCCGGAGCGGAATGCCGGATAATCACGGCATGCGTATCGAAGGACCGATCAACCGCAGCGGCAGCTGGACCGCCGTTGCGGCCGCGCTCGTGGCAGCGCTCATCGCAGCCGCGCCCGTCGCGGCCCAGGATGCGGATACGGACGGCCTGCAGGCCGTCGTGGTCACGGCGAGCCGCCGCGCCGAACCGCGCCTCGAGTTCAACGGCAGCATCGGCAGCATCGGCGGCGACGACATCGAACTTATCGGCGCCACCCATGCGGTGGAATTGCTGAACCGCAGCGCGGGCGTGTACATGCAGCGCGGCAGCGGCCAGGAGAACCTCACCGCAATCCGCTCGCCGGTGCTGACCGGCGCGGGCGCCTGCGGCGCTTTCCTCGTGCTCGAGGACAGCATGCCGACCCGCCCCGTCGGATTCTGCAACGTCAACGAGTTTTTCGAACTGAACATGGCGCAGGCGCAGCGCGTCGAAGTGATCCGAGGCCCCGGCACGGCCGCGTTCGGTGCCAAGGCTGTCCACGGCATCGTCAATGTGCTGACACCGGCCGTCGCGGATCTGGCGCCGCTGCAGCTCGGCGTCGACATGGGCACCGACAGTTCGCGACGCATGAACCTGCAAGCGCGCGCAGGCAGCTTCGGCGCCTATGGCAGCTGGGCCCGCGATCCGGGCTGGCGCGAGGCGTCGGGCGGCGAGGAAGCGAAGCTCAACCTCGGCTGGGATGGCCAGCTGGGAGCCGCGACGCTGCGACTGCGGGCAGCGGGCACGGTCCTGAACCAGGAGACCGCGGGCTTCGTGCGCGGCTTCGACTCCTGGCGCGACCCGGTGCTGCGCCGCTCGAACCCGAACCCCGAGGCCTTCCGCGACGCCTGGAGCACCCGCCTTGGCGGCGAGGCGACCTGGCAGACCTGCGATGGCTGCAGCACGGAACTGCGTTTCGCGCTGCGGCGCTCGCAGATGCAGTTCCTGCAGCACTTCCTGCTCGGCAAGCCGCTCGAGCGCAATGCGCAGGACAGCCTCGCGCTGAGCGCTGCGACGCAACGGCCACTCGGCGAGTCGCTGCGGCTGCGCGCCGGCGCCGATCTGGAATGGAGCGACAGCACGCTGCTGCAGCTCCAGGACGGACCCACGCTGGAAGGCAGCGCGTTCGCGCGCGCGATCCGACCGGCCGGGCGCCATTACGATTACCGCGTCCAAGGCCGCACTGCGGGTGCGTACGCCGACCTGCGTTGGCAGTTTGCGCCGCGCTGGAGCGCCGGCGCTGCGGTGCGCGCTGAATACACGCGCTACAGCTACGACAATCGGATGCTCGACGGCAATACCGATGCAGCTGGTCGCCCCTGCGCCTTTGGTGGCTGCCTGTACAGCCGCCCTGCCGACCGCACCGACGGTTTTGGCAACCTGTCGCCCCGCCTCGAGCTCGCGTTCGCACCAGACGCCCAACAGCGGGTTTATCTGTCGGCCGGGCGGGGCTTCCGCCCGCCCGAGCAGACCGAACTGTACCGCCTGCAGCGCCAGCAATCGCGCGCCGCGCTCGACTCCGAGAGCCTCGACAGCGTCGAGCTCGGCTGGCTCGGCAACTTTGGCGTGTTGCGGGCTGAAATCGCTGCGTTCACGATGCGCAAGCGCAACCTGATCATCCGCGACAGCAATGGCTTCAATATCGGCGACGGCCGCACGCGCCACGCCGGTGTCGAGTACCAGCTCAGCGCCCTGCTGCCGCGCGGCTTCGACGTCGCTGTTGCCGGCACGGTCGCCCGCCACCGCTACGACTTCGACGCCCTGGTCGAGGGCGGCGAGACCATCGTCGCCGGGCGCGACATCGACACCGCACCGCGCACGCTGCACAACCTGCGCCTGGGGTGGCGCGCGCGCGACGCGCTGCGTGCAGAACTGGAAGTAGCGCAGATCGGGCGCTATTTCGTCGATGCCTCGAACACCCGGGACTACCCCGGCCACTGGCTTGCGAATCTGCGATTCGACTGGCGCAGCTCCGAGTCGATCCGGACCGGCGTGCGCATCACCAACCTGTTCGATCGCGCTTACGCGGATCGCGCGGATTTCGCGCAAGGCGACTTCCGTTACTTCCCGGGTGCCGCGCGCAGCGTGACTCTCGACTTCGAGTACCGTTTCGGCGCCGACTGACTCTCGACGCAGGCGTGCACAGCGCACATAATCGCGCAGCTCCCGGGGAAATTGGCACCGTAATGGGCAACACCGAGCGGCGCCCACACGCCGCGCCGTCCGACCGCACGACCGACGCGGACCTGCTGCGACAACTGCTCGCGCAGCAGCGCGGACTCTACGCCGCCCTCGATTCCGACCTGCGCATCGTCTGGCTCAGCGAAGCCTTTGCGCTGCAGTTCGGGCTCCCCGCCGCCGACTGCGTCGGTCGCCACTGGTTCGACCTCTACCCCGCCGCCGGCAGCCTCGCCGCGGAGTACGCGCGCGCGTTGGCAGGTGAGACCGTCCACCTGCCTCTGGTACCGCTGCTGCGCGGCGACCAACCGCGCATGCTGTCCGTAAGCCTGTCGCCGTGGCAGACCCCGGCAGGCGAGCCGGCCTGCGCCGCATTGCATGTCGTCGAAGTCGATGCCACCGCCACCGTGAACGCTGCGGCAGAGCATGTGCCGGAGCTGCGCGAGCAGTTTGCAGCCCGGCGACTCGCGTTGATCCGCGCGATCTCACGCAACGGCAGCGATGGGCTGTGCGCCATCGATGCACAGGCCCGCGTGCTGCACATCAGCCCGCAGATCGAGAAGCTATGCGGCATCTCCGCAGCTCGGGCGGCCCGCCAGAGCGCGCTCGAACTCGTGCATCCGGATGACCTCGCGGCCCTGCGGCAGCGCTTCTCGAATGGCCTGTTGCGCGAGGGCCTCGAGCGCATTGCGCGCTTGCGGTTCCGACTGCGCAACGCGGCGGATCAATGGCGCTGGATCGACTGTCTGGCCGTCAACGCGCTGTCCGATCCGGCGGTGCAATGCATCCTGCTTTACCTGCATGACGCCACCCAGGAGATCGCGTTCGAGGAACAACTGCGCCGGCGCGAGCGGCGCTTTGCCGCGTTGACCGAGAAGATGGAAGATCTGGTCGTCGTCTTCGACGGGCAGGGACGAGCCAGCTTCGCCAGCGTCAGTGTCGGCAGGATCCTGGGTTACCGCCCCCGCGAACTGCGACTGCGCGAAGTGCTGCGCCGTGTTCACCCCGAGCATCGGCCGCGCGCCAAGGCGCTGCTGCGCTGGATCGGACGCTCCCGCAGCGATGACGAACGCGTGGAGCTCATGATCCGCGAAGCTGGCGACACCTACCGCTGGCTCGAAGTCGCGGCCGTCGACCTGCGCGATGATCCCGACGTCGGTGGCGTGCTGGTCAATGCCCGCGACGTGACCGCGCGCAAAGTGGCCGAACTCGAACGCGACGCCGCGCTCGACGGCGCTTCCGTGTTCGTCTGGGAGCAGGACCTTGCCACCGGCGTCGTGCGCTGGCTGAACCGGCCGGATGAGCCGCTTGCCATCGGCCTGCTGGCCGATGCGCATGACGACGACAGCTGGTATGCCGCCGTTCACGACGAAGACGTGGCACGCGTCCGCGCGAGCTACGCCGAGTTCATCCGCTCCTCGCAGCCGAAGTTCGAGATCGGCTACCGGGTGCGCGCCCGCGACGGCGGCTATCGGCAAGTGCTCGACCGCTGCCATCTGTCCCCGTTCAGTGCCGACGGCACACACCGACTGCTGCGTGGCGTCACGATCGATGTCACCGAGCAGCGGCAGATGGAAGACGACCTCGCCCGCTCCCGCGAACGGTTCCAGCTCGCCATCGAGTGCGCGGCCATCGACTACTACGAGTGGTTCCGCGACGACGACATCGTCATCGGCAGCGATCGGATCCTCGGCTCGATCAAGGACCGGAATGCCGCGGGGCAGGTGCGCGGCGCGAGCATTCTCGCCGCGATGCACCCCGAGGACCGGCATGACTGGCACGCGGCGCGCCGGCGCCACGTGGCCGGCGAAGTCGAGTTTGCGGAGAGCCGCTTCCGGGTCCGCGATTCCGCGGGCCGCTGGCGCTGGGTGTTCGACCGCGCGCAGATCGTCGATCGCGGTCCGGACGACGAACCGCGGCGCATGGTCGGCATCCTGATGGACATCGACCACACCCAGCGGGCCGAGCTTGCGCTGGGCGAAGCCGAGGCGCGACTCGGCACGGCCGTGTGGGCAGCCCACCTCGGGCTCTGGGAACTCGACGTCAATGCACGGCGCGCCCACTGGTTCAGCAACTGGTGCGAACTCGAGGATATCGACCCCTGCGAGGGCCCGGATCACGTCGCGCTATGGGATGCGAACGTGCACCCGGACGACTTGACTACCGCCGCCACCCAGTTCTCCAGCCTGCTCACCAGCGACAACGACGTCTACGAAGCCGAGTACCGCGTCCGCACCCGCAGCGGTGAGTGGCGCTGGATACAGGAGCGTTCGCGCGCCGTGCGGCGCGACGCCACGGGACGACCCGTGCGGGTCGTCGGCACCTGCATGAACATCCATGCCCGCAAGGTCGCGGAGCAGGCGCTGCGCGATTCGCAGCTGCGACTGCAATCGATCGCGATGAACTCGTCGGACTGGCTGCTGCTGCTCGACACCCGCCTCAGCATCGTGTTCGCGAACCGCGCGATTCGCGGCGTCGAACCCGAGCAGCTGGTCGGGCGCTGCGCGCTCGATATCGCGCAGCCTGACCTCGTCAACCAGCGCCGCGAGTTCTACGAGCGGGTGCTGAGGAGCGACGGAGCCTGCGAGATGCGCGAAGTCGCAGATCGGGTCGACGGCGAGCCGCGCCACATGCTGGTGCGCGCGCAGGCCGTCAGGCGCGGCGCGCAGGTGGTCGGAGTGGCGGTCACGACAACCGAACTGACCACCATCGTGCGGCAACAGCAGTTGCTGGAACTGCAGGGCCTGATCCTCGACACGATGAACGAAGGTGTCGTGCTGATCAGCCCGGACGACCGCATCCGGCTGACCAACCCTGCCTTCGACCGGTTGTTCGGCGGGGCGCCCGGCAGCATGGTCAACACCCCGATCGGTGAACTGCTCGAAGCGACCGCGATCGAGATCCTGCGCAGTGCCACGCGCAGCTCCGCAGCGCGTGAGTTCGAATGCCGCCGCCGTGACGGCACGACCTTCGCCGCCGCCTGCGTCGTCACGCCCATCGTCATCGACGGCCAGCGGCATCTGCTGGCGGTGCTGAACGACATCAGCGAGCGGCGCGTGCTCGAGCGCGAGATCCTGGAGGTCAGCAACCGCGAACAGCACCGCATCGGCAACGATCTGCACGACGGACTCGGGCAGGAACTGACCGGTGTCGCGCTGCTGCTGCGGGCGTTGTCGACGGACCTGCGGCGCACCCATCCGGACGCGATGCCCGAATTCGATGACATCGTCGACCTCCTGAACCGCAGCATCCACAATACCCGCACGCTGGCGCGCGGCCTGTCGCCGGTGTCGCTGGAACGCGGTGGCATGCTGCCGGCGCTGCGCACGCTGGTTGCGCGTGCACGCGAAGTCTACGGCGTGACGATTTCGATGCGCACGCGCATCGCGGTTCCGCTGCGACTCGACGAAGCGGCCGCCAACCACCTGTACCGCATCGTCCAGGAGGCAATCAGCAACGCGATGCGCCACGGCAAACCGTCGCGCATCGTCGTGCAACTCGGCGTCGACCCGCACACCGTGCGACTCAGCGTCCACGACAATGGTCGGGGCCTGCCGCCGACTGGACCCGCCGACACCGGCCTCGGACTGCGGACGATGCGCTACCGCGCCCATGTGACCGGCGGCGACGTCACGATCGCCAACCACCGCCACGGCGGCACCATCGTGCGCTGCACGATGCCACACGCGATGCGCGAGCCGCAGTCCGCGGAGGGCGCGCAATTGCGGGCTGATCGGCGCGCCCACACTCGCCGCGGCGACCCGTGGTGAAGCGCCCCTGCGCTCAGCGGATCTGAACACTCCTCGGATCGTAAGTGAGTGCCGGCCAACGCAGCGGCAGCTGTTCGAATTCCTGCAGCAGGATCTGCGAGACGGCGAGATCGCGAAACCACTTGCGATCGGCAGGCACCGCGTACCACGGTGCCCACGCGGTGCTGCATCTTGAAAGCGCGGCTTCGAAGGCAGCACGATATTCGGCCCACTGACCCCGCTTGCGCAGGTCGTCCGGATCGAACTTCCACTGTTTGGCACGTTCAGCGAGCCGCTGCTGGAAGCGCAGTTTCTGCTCGTCGCGGCTGATCTGCAGGAAGACCTTGACGACCCGCGTGCCGCTGTCGACAAGCAGGCGCTCGAACTCGTTGATGCGATCGTAGCGGGCGCTCCAGACGGCCTGCGGCGCGAGCCCGTCGACGCGCACGACGAGCACGTCCTCGTAGTGCGAGCGATTGAAGACCGCCACCGAACCCTTCGCCGGCACCGCGGCATGCACCCGCCAGAGGAAATCACGGCTCAGCTCGGCGCTGGTCGGGGCCTTGAACGCCGTCACCGCGCAGCCCTGCGGATTGAAGGCCGAGAACACCCGCCGGATCGTGCTGTCCTTGCCGCCGCCGTCGATGGCCTGCAGCACGACCAGCAGCGCATGACGGCCATCGGCGTACATCTTGTACTGCAGCTCGCCGAGGCGCCTGAGGTTCTCGACGGTCGCGAGCTCCGCCGCTTCGCGCTCCCAGCCGAAGCTGCGCGCGGCATCGACATCGCGCATCCGGTACCTGACGCCAGGCACCACGCGCAGTGCGGCTGGAATATCGCGTCGAGTCAGCGGTTTGCGAGCCATGCGATGCCCTCTGTCAGCGACGACGAGCCTTGGCGGATGATGCGGTGCGCGGCGGCTGCTGGCGCCGCGCCGCGCGCCCGAGCGGGATCTGCTGAGTGATGCAGTGGATATTGCCGCCGCCCAGCAGTATCTCGCGTGCCGGCACGCCGACCACTTCACGCCCCGGAAACAGCTTGCGCAACTTGGCCAGCACGCGCGCGTCGTGCCGCGGATCGAGCAGCGGCACGACCACACCGCCGTTGGCGATATAGAAATTGACGTAACTGCCCGCGAGCCGCGCCCGCGCATGCCTCGGCCGGGCGCCGGCCCGCGTCAGCACGCCGGCGGCTTCGGTACGCGTCATGTACAACGGCCCCGGCGATGGCAGCTTGTGGACCTTGAAGCGCCGGCCGCGCGCATCGCGCTGTTCCATCAGGCGCTCGAGCGCTTCGCGCGAAATGCGGTGCTGCGGATCGCGGGGGTCGTCGGTCCACGTCAGCGCGACCTCGCCGGGCCGGATGAAGCAGGCGAGGTTGTCGATGTGGCCGTCGGTCTCGTCGTTGAACACGCCGTCGCCGAGCCAGACGATGGTGGTCGCGCCGGTGTATGCGAGCAGCATCGCTTCGATCTGCGCGCCGGTCAGCTGGGGATTGCGGTTGCGGTTCAGCAGGCATTGCTCGGTGACCAGCAGCGTGCCCTCGCCATCGCTGTGGATCGCCCCACCCTCGTTGACCAGCGGCGCCCGATACCGATCGAGTCTTTCGGTCTCGAGCACCTTGCGCGCGACCAGATCATCCTGATCCCAGGGGAAATACAGGCCGCCACGCAGCCCGCCCCAGGCGTTGAAGCGCCAGTCGACGCCGCGCACCGTGCCGCGATCGTCCACCACGCAGGTCGGGCCGACGTCGCGCATCCACGCGTCGTTGCTGCTGACCTCCACCACGCGAACATGCGCGGGCAATGCGGCGCGGGCGAATTCGAACTGCGACTGCGAGGCGCCCACGGTGACGGGCTCGAAGCGCGCGATGGCGCTCGCGACGGCAGTGAAGGCCAGTTGCGCGGGCTGGGCACCCGCCCGCCAGTTGTCCGGTCGCTCGGGCCAGAGCATCCAGCAACCGGCATGCGGCTCGAATTCGCCGGGCATGCGGAAGCCATCTGCCGCAGGTGTCGACTCGTGGGTATGTGACATCGCCCCATTGTAGCCAAGCCGTGCCTGAAGTCGTTGCAGTGTGACCTGTGGCACTGGCGCCAGCCGACCGGCGCAGGGGGGCTCTATGTTAGGATCCGCACCAGAATTTCGAGGAGATCTCCACGCATGTCGACCGCTGCGAAGCCTTCCATCACGCCGCCCGCCGGTGGCGCCAAGATTTCGGTCCAGAACGGCAAGCTCAACGTCCCGGACAATCCGATCATCCCGTTCATCGAGGGTGACGGCACCGGCCCGGACATCTGGCGCGCCAGCGTGCGACTGCTCGATGCCGCAGTGGCGAAGGCCTACGGCGGCAAACGCAAGATCCACTGGCTCGAAGTGTATGCGGGCGAAAAATCGAACAAGCTGTTCAACACCTGGCTGCCGGATGAGTCCGTTGCGGCCTGCCGCGAATACCTCGTGTCGATCAAGGGCCCGCTGACGACCCCGGTCGGTGGCGGCATCCGCTCGTTGAACGTCGCGCTGCGCCAGCTGCTCGACCTGTACGTCTGCCTGCGCCCCGTGCGCTGGTTCAAGGGCGTGCCTTCACCGGTCAAGGCGCCGGAGAAGGTCGACATGGTGATCTTCCGCGAGAACACCGAGGACATCTACGCCGGCATCGAGTTCGAGCAGGGCAGCGCCGAGAACCAGAAGTTCAAGGATCTGTTCAAGGAACACTTCCCGAAGGCGTACGCGAAGATCCGCTTCCCGAACACCTCGGGCATCGGCATCAAGCCGGTGTCGGAAGAAGGCACCGACCGCCTGTTCCGCGCCGCCATCGAATACGCCATCGTCAACAAGCGCAAGAGCGTGACGATCGTCCACAAGGGCAACATCCAGAAGTTCACGGAAGGCGCGTTCCGCAACTGGTCCTATGCGCTTGCCGAACGCGAGTTCCCGACCCAGACCTACACCTGGGAACAGTGGGAGCGCACCAAGGCGGCGAAGGGCGAGAAGGCCGCCAACGAAGAGCAGGATGCGGCGAAGAAGGCCGGCAAGGTCATCATCAAGGACGCGATCGCCGACATCACGCTGCAGCAGGTGCTGACGCGTCCGGACGAGTTCGACGTCCTCGCGACCTGCAACCTCAACGGCGACTACCTGTCGGACGCGCTCGCGGCGCAGGTCGGCGGCATCGGCATCGCGCCGGGCGCCAACATCAACTACGTCACGGGCCATGCGGTGTTCGAAGCCACGCACGGCACGGCGCCGAAGTACGCGAACCTGGACAAGGTCAATCCGGGGTCGGTGATCCTGTCGGGCGAGATGATGCTGCGCTACATGGGCTGGACGGAAGCCGCCGATGCGATCATCACGGCGATGGATCGCACGATCGGTCAGAAGACCGTCACCTACGACTTCGCGCGCCTGATGGAAGGCGCCACCGAGGTCAAGTGCAGCGAGTTCGCGGACGCGCTGATCCGCAACCTCTGACATTGCCCTGCGGTGTCGGGCCTGAACACGGCGAACGACCTCGTCACAGAGTGCGCACGGCACCTGGTCGAGGCGTTCGCCGGTTATAACGCCGACTTCCGCGCGATCACGCGCCGAGCCCCGCAGCGCTTCGAGTCGCGGGACTGGAAAGGCAGCCAGCGCGATGCGGTAGAGCGCATCGACCTCTACGATCGCTGGATCAATGTCGCGATTGCCGAACTGAAAGTCCGGCTCGCCGAGCAATCCCTGGATCGGGACCTCTGGATCGCGATCCGCACCCTCTTCGCTGGCGAGATCTCGGGCTTCGCCGACAAGGAATTCAGCAAGACCTTCTTCAGTTCGATCACGCGCCGGCTGTTCGGCACGGTCGGCGTTGCCCCGGAAGTGGAGTTCGTCGCGACGGACCTGGATCCGCTCGCGGGCAGCCAGCCTTCGGGCGTCACGCGCCGCTACGAGAACCGCGGCGCCCTGCCGCTGCTGTTCGAGGATCTGCTCGGCGACCTGCGCTTCCGCGCTCCGTGGCGCGACCTCGAGAAAAGCGCGGCGCAGTGCGCGGCCGATGTCGCCGCGCATCTGGGCACCACCGGCGAGCGGCGCGCCGTCGAACTCGTCGAGATCATCCCTCAGGTGTTCTATCAGTTCACGCGCGCGTATGTCGTCGGTCGCATCAGCGGGCGCGACTGGAGCAGCCCACTGGTGCTGGCGCTGAAGAGCACCGAGGGCGGGATCCTCGTCGACGCCACCATGCTGACCGAGGACGACATCAGCATCGTGTTCAGCTTCACGCGCTCCTACCTGCATGCCGACCTCGAGCGGGTCGTCGATGTCGTCGCTTTCCTGAAGTCGCTGATGCCGCGCAAGCCGGTCAGCGAGCTGTTCACCGTGCTGGGCCGCGCCAAGCAGGGCAAGACCGAGCGCTACCGCGAGATCATGCGGCATCTCGGCCAGTCGCAGGACCTGTTCGCCCATGCACCCGGCGAACGCGGCCTGGTGATGGTCTGCTTCACGCTGCCCTCGCTCGACGTCGTCTTCAAGTTGATCCGCGACCGATTCCCTTACCCGAAGAACGTGCTGCGCCAGGACGTGCTCGACAAGTACCGCTTCGTGTTCAAGCACGATCGCGCCGGACGCCTGGTCGATGCACAGGAGTTCAAGCGCGTGCGCCTGCCGCGCTCGCGTTTTGCGCCCGAACTCATCGAAGAGTTGCTGACCGAGACCGCGAGCACCGTGCACGAGGAAGGCGAGAACCTCGTCTTCGATCACATGTACATCGAGCGGCGGATGACGCCGCTGAACCTGTTCCTGCGCGAGGCGCCGCCGGAAGCCGCCGAGCGCGCCGTGCTCGACTACGGGCAGTGCATCCGCGACCTCGCCTACACCAACATATTCGCCGGCGACCTGCTGCTGAAGAACTTTGGCGTCACGCGCCACGGCCGCGTGATCTTCTACGACTACGACGAGCTGTGCCAGGTCACGGAGTGCCGCTTCCGCGACATGCCGCAGGCGAGCAGCGATGAAGACGAGATGCGCGGCGAGGCCTGGTTCTACGTGGCCGACAACGACGTCTTCCCCGAGACCTTCATCAATTTCCTCGCTTTCACCGACGAGCAGCGCGAGTCGTTCCTGCGCTTCCATGCCGAGGTTCTGACCG
>JBIITU010000321.1:0-4138 GCA_044340335.1 Steroidobacteraceae bacterium | reverse complement strand
GAAGGCAGCCAGGGAGAATCGCTGCTCAGGCGCGAAGTACCACTCGTACCTGGCCTCGGCGTTGAAGAACTCGCTGTCGACGAGCAACGGATTGCCGCGATAGGCGCGATTCGACTCGGGATCGAAGAAGGCCTGGAAGATCAACTCGCGGAACTGTGGCCGCGCGATGGTCTGCGAGGCATGCAGGCGCAGCTGCATGTTGTCAGCGAACTTGTATGTCAGCGTCGCGGCCGGCAGCACGTAGTCGTTGTCGAGCCGCGTCGATGCGTTCAGTCCACCGGCCGTATTGAACACCTGCACCGCGTCGACCTGCTGCAGGCCGCGCTCGAAGCGCGCGCCGAGATTGACTTCCAACCCCTCGAAGATCTCGGCCTGCACCTGGGCGTAAGCGGCTTCCGTACGCAGCGAAGCCGTGAATGCCGGATCGGACTCAGTCGTCTCGATCAGCCCGATGTCGTAGAAATCAATGACGGCCGAACCGAGCAGGTAGTCGGGGCGAAACAGCGCAACCGCGTTTGGAAAGCTGGACGGCGCAATGATCTGGAACTCGCGCCGCTCGGAGTCACGTTCGGTCTCCGAATAATCCAGGCCGCCGCTGAGCACCAGCCCGGGCCGCAGCTCCCAGCTCAGGTCTGCGCCCACCGACACGACGTCCTCGCTGAGATTGGAGAACGCAACCCGCGCGAAGCCGGACTGTCCGTTATCGAGCCGGTTGATGAAACTGCCTCCGAACGGAGTCGGGGCATTGGTGCGGATGTAGCCGATATCGATCTCGAACGGCGCTTCGCGATCCGATGTCTTGTAGCCAGCGCGGCCGCTGAGCTTGACGGAGCCGAGGTCGAACGAACCGGTCAGCTGGGTCCCGGCGAGCTGTCGCTCGTACCAGCCGGTGCTCTGCTCGAGGAAGTCCGCGCCGAAGCGCTGGTTGTTCTGCTTGCCTTCGGCGAGGCCCGTGCGCTTCAACGTGTCGTGAATGTAGATGTTCGTCCAGCGCAGCTTGTTGCCGTCGCCGAACTCGTACCCCAGCGACACGAGCGCGTTGGTCACGCTGCGGTTGTCGGTCACGACGTCGCGATAATCCGAATCGACTTCGGACAGGTCGAAATTCGCGGGTGACTGCTCGATGTTGTCCCGAGTCCGCCACTTGTTGCTGAATCCGGCCGTGGCAATGAGCCCGAGTTCGGACTCGCCTATCAGCCAGGACGTGCCACCCGTGATCGTGCCGGAGTAGTTGGCGGGGATCTCATCGATCTGCTGCACGAGCGCGTTGTTGACATTGATGAACTGCTTGGCGATCGCACCCGTATCCACGTTGCCGGCGCTGACCCGCTCGCCGCTCGCGATGAAGGCGCGCAGCGCCGAGGGTCGGTCACGGTTGCCATTGTCGAAGCCGGTCCAGTCGGACTTGCTGCCGTAATGGTCGTAACCGATGCTGGCCGTCGACTCGCTGTCGCCGGAGACACCCACGCCGATCGACAGGAACGGCTCCCGCGGAGTCGTCAGCGTCGTCAGGTTGATGACACCGCCACCGAACTCGCCGGGATAATTGGCAGAGTACGTCTTCTGCACCAGCGACGAAGCGATCACGTCGGTCGGGAACAGGTCGAGCGGCACGGCGCGGCGCAGCGGCTCCGGGCTCGGCAAAGGCAAGCCGTTGAGCAGCGCCAGCGAGTACCGTTCGCCGAGGCCACGCACATAGACGAAGCCGCCACCGGAGACAGTCAGGCCAGTCACGCGGCTCAGCGCCCCGGCGATGTCGCCCTCGCCCGTTCGGGCGATGTCCTCGTTCGACAGCACCGACAGCACCTCGGTCGTGTCGCGCTGCACATTGCCGCCGCGCCGACCGACGATGACGATGGTGCCACCAGGGGCATTGACGTCGATGCTTTCGTCGAGCGCTTCCTCGGTGTCGGCCGCAGGGGCGGCCTCCGCGGCCGCCTCCTGCGCCGATGCAAGCTGCGAGGTCAGCAGTGTCGCGAGCAGCAGAGTCCCTGCACGCGTGAGCCGCTTGTCCATGTCTTGCCCCTGGTGGATCAGATCGTCGGCAACGACGTGCAGGCCGTGCTCGTCGGGCCGAAGTTCGCCGTCGCGGAGTTGCAGGTCCAGCCCTGGTACCAGGTGTCCGAGGCATCACGGACGGCACCAATGTAGTTGGTCGTCGCAAACGCCGCGTCGACCGTCTGCGGATCGGTCGCGGTACGCGCCGCCTCGTTGGCACCGTTGACGAAACCGTTGGTCAGGGTTGCGGTGAACGTCGAGGTATTGTTGGTGCCGGCGTTGAACACGTCCGCAACCTGCTGCGCCGTCACGGCGTTGGCGCCGCTGGTCGGCGTGCCCACGAAGGCGTTCGTCGCGCACTGCATCGCCACCGAGCGGAACAGCGGCGGGCCGAGCTTCTCGATCGCCGGGTTGGCGGTCAGCATGTTCACGCCGTTCAGGCGCAGGCAGGCCATCGAGGTCGTCACCACGCCGTTGACGAGCGAGGCGTCGGCGGCACCGCGGAACAGCATGGCCGCGTTGTTGCCGGACGCCGGGTTGCGGTGCACGAACGTGAAGTTCGCGAGCTTCAGGTGCGTGCGCGGCGTCTGGCTCTCGAGCGCATTCGCGGAATCGAGCTCGATCATCGAGTCGGCGGCGCCGCTCGTCTTCTGCACGGCGATCACGAACTGGATGGTGCCCTGGTAACCCGTGTCGGCATCGACCATGTCGTCGTCGGCGCCGGTCAGGACGAGGTTGCGCATGTTGGCGCGACCGCCGAAGTTCTCGAACGCGTCGTCCGAGCTGTTGTGGGAATGGATGTGGCTGATCGTCGTGCCGCTGCCGACGCCGCCCAGCGTCAGCGACTGCAGCTCGCTGTCGCCCGACAGCACGAAGCCGGAGTATCGAATCTGGACATAGCGCATCGTGCCGCTGTTGTCGTTCGGCGTGGCGCCGCCGAAGAACGCCGGATCCACGGCACCCTCGGTCTGCCGTTCGCAGTTGACGGAGCCCGGAACGGCGGACGGCGCGACCGTGCAGTCCGTGGTCGGCGCGCGACCCAGCAGCACGACGCCACCCCACTGACCCTGCGAATCGTCGGTGACGAGACCCAGCACGTTGTCACGGCTCGTGAAAACGATGGGCGCCGTCGGCGTGCCGACCGCATTGATGCGGTTGCCGCGATTGACCGCAAGCCAGGAAACACCGGTAGCCGCGAAGATCACCACACCCGGCTGAATGCTCAGCACCACCGGCGCATCGCTGGTCGGCGCGGCGCCACGATCGAGACCGACGTCGACACGACCGCCGAGCGAATACAGCAGGCCCGGGATGCGCGTCAGCGTCGAGCTGCGCGTGAAGCGCGCGGGCAGTTCGCAGACGCGATAGGTGCCGGTCGGCCCCGTGATCGTGCCCCGGTCGGAGACACCCGCGGGGTCGTCGATCGTCGGGCAGCCCGCCGCAGGCGTGACCAGCGTCGGACCGGTGGGCGGCGGCGGCGGCGGCGGCGCGACGGCCGGCGGATTGTTGATCGTGATGTTGCCACCAGCGCCCGGTGAGGCGATCTGATCAGCACCACAGGCGGCCAGCGCCGCGCATGCACTCAACAACGGGACGAGCCGTTCGAACGATGACCGTGCCATGTTTTCTCCGCTCCGGCTCTGCCGGAATTTGATGTTCTGGGCGCCGCGGGTGGGCGGCGGCATCTGCGACACAGTCGCTGGACACAGCGGGGATGCTAGAAGCCGTTTTTGACGGTCTCGTGACAGCCAGATGACGGTCCGGCTAAGAATGTGCCGATTCACGCAGCCATTTCGTCGCGATCCACTTTTCGCCCGCGTGCACCGGTGCACCGCCATGCAGCGTCCTGGTCATCGCGTGCGGGCGGTCGTAACTGAAGAACACCGCGTTGCCGCGGATCGGCGCGACTTCAAAGCCTGCCTCGGGAAAGGTCGTCGCACCACCCGACAGCGGCGTGTTCAGGTACATCACGAGCGTGGCCACGCGCTGACCGCCACGCGCGAGCGGCACGGCGTTGCCTGGCTCCGCCGGATCGAAATAGTCGTGATGCGGCTTGTACTGCGCGCCAGGCGTGTAGCGCAGGATCTGCAGCCCCTCGCCGTTCTCGATGGGCCAGTCGAGCAGCATGGCGATGCGCTGC
>JBIITU010000082.1:0-10360 GCA_044340335.1 Steroidobacteraceae bacterium | reverse complement strand
GGGGCCGATGCGGCCAGCGAGGTGGCCGATGCGGCCAGCGAGGGTGTCGACGCCGCGGCCGCCGATGACGACACGGACACAGCGCCGCGTCACGCAGCCACCGAGACCGCGCCTGAACTGGTCGCGTCGCCGCGCGACCAGGACTGACGAGTGGCCACCCGGCCGCGTCGCGCGGCTCCAGAACCCGAGCCGGAACGTCTGCAGAAAGCGCTGGCAGCGGCCGGGGTTGCGTCGCGCCGCGAGGTGGAGACCTGGGTCCGGGCCGGCCGTGTGACCGTCAACGGTGTACTGGCAACGCTCGGTCAGCGAGTGACGCCGCGCGACGAGCTGCGCATCGATGGTCGCCCCGTGCGGCTGCCGCGCCAGGCAGCCGCCGCGACCAAGGCCGAGGTGTTCGTGCTGCACCGATCACCCGGCGAAGCGCTGAACGAGGGCTGGCTGGAGCGACTGCCGCGGCGGGCCGGGCGTCGCTTCACCGTCATCAGCCCGATGCCGCGCATCGATGGCGGGCTCGAGTTCGCGACCGCCGATGGCGCGATCGCGCAGCAGCTGCAACGTCGCATCCACTCGCTCGACTCCGAGTTCAGCGCGAGGATTCGCGGCACACTCGATGAGCCGCAACTGCAGTCCGCCCAGCAGGGCGAACTCGACGACGGTACGCGTGTCGAGGTGATTTCCATCGAGCCTGGCGAGAGCGATGAGTTGGCCAGCAACCGCTGGTATCAGCTGGTCGTGCGCGGTGCGAGCGGCAAGCAGGTGCGCCAGCTGCTCGAACGTCAGGGGGCCGTCGTCAGTCGGGTCATGCGCGTGGCGGCAGGAACATTGCGGCTGACGCGCGACCTGCCGCGCGGGCGCTTCCGCGCTGCGACAGCGCAGGAACTGGCGATGCTGCTGGGTGAGGCAGCTCCGCCGCTGGCAGCGGAACCCGCGCCCCCGCCTGCGGCGCCCGCACCGAAGCAGCCGCCGCCGTCGCGCGGGCCGCGGGCTGCGCTCAAGCCTGGCAGTCGAAGGCGCGGCCCGTCACGCCCCGCGCCGCGGCGCTGAGCAAGGCCAGATATGGGCCGGTGAGTGCTTCCGGCAGCGGCAGCGTCTCGAGATCTTCCGACGGATACGCCTGCCGGCGCATCGCCGTGCGGGCGCGCCCCGGGTTCAGCGAATTGACACGCACGGTGGTGGTGTCGAGCTCATGCGCGAGCACCTGCATCAGGCCCTCGGTCGCGAACTTCGAGACCGCGTACGCACCCCAGTAGGCGCGACCCCGCCGACCCACTCCGCTGGCAGAGAAGATCACCGAGGCATCGGTCGAGGCACGCAGCGCCGGCAGCAGCACTTGTGTCAGCGCGAAGGCGGCGGTGACGTTGACATGCATGACGCGAACCCAGGTCGGCACGTCGAAATGCTCGATGGGTGCAAGCTGGCCCAGCAGGCCGGCATTGTGGATCAGGCCATCGAGGCGGCCCCAGCGCTGCGCGACCGCGGCTGCGATCGCGTCGTAGTCGCCGGCCACGGCGCGCTCGAGATCGAGCACGCTGATGACCGGCTCACGCAGCGCGGGCCCCCCGGGGTTCGCCGGCAGCGCGCACAGTTCGGCGTGCAGGGCCTCGAGCTTGCGGACGTTGCGCCCGAGCAGCAGCACTTCGGCGCCATGACGCACACAGGCAAACGCGAGCGCGCGCCCGATGCCGGCGGTGGGTCCTGTGATGGCAACCACCCGATCCTGCAGCGCACTCGGCGCCAGCACGACCTGGCGCGGATCGAAGTCCGGGTTGGCGGTGGCGAGCGGGGCATTCATGCGGCAGGTGTCCTCGGGCGTAGCGGAGCGGGAAGTTGGCCGCGCACGCAGGCCCGCGCGGCGCGCCAGGCGGCCAGCGTGGCAGCCAGTGGCGCGAAACGCGCCGGAGCATACTCGTTCGGCAGCGCGTCAGCACTGCGACGCGCGAGTGTTGCCGCCGCTGCGGTCCAGACGAGGCCGGCGCGCGCGGCACCGCGCAGCGGTCCCGGCACTGCAGCGGCTGCGACAGTGAGCGCGCCGCAGCAGCGTTCGAGCCGGGCGCGCATGATCGCGGCGACCGTCGCCGGCAGGGGCGACTGCTGCAGCGCTGCGTGGTCGCAGCCGGCGGCCTCGAGTTCGTCGAGCGGCAGCGGCAACAGGCCGAGGCGGGCGCGCCGCGCTGCCTGCGCCAGCCATTCGATCTCGCGCACGGCGTCGCCGGCGCGTTGTCCGAACGCGGTCAGCGCGGCGCGCGCATCCGGCGTGCCCTGTTCCTGCGTCAAGCCGATCCGGCACAGCGGGGCGAATACGCTGGCGCTCCATGCGGACAGCGCCTGCTGCAACTCGGTGCGGTCTTCGAAGGCGAGCTGCGCGTGGCGCCAGCGCGCGATCTCGACCAGCGGCGCCAGGTCGGCGCGATCGAGCGGATCGCAGCCGCGCGCGAGTGCGCGCGTGGCCGGATGGCGCGGTTCGCCCGCGGCGAACAGCGCCGCTTCCTGCTGCCACCAGTCGAGCCGCGCGTGACCCACGCTGTGCTCGAGTCCGGGTCGGGAGCTGTCGTCGAGTTCGCGCTCGATCTGCAGCAGCGCCGCAAGCGCGTCGCGCGCGGCGGGTGGCGCGAACAGCCACGCGTGATAGCGCGCGCCGCCGGGCGGCGGCGGAGTCACTGGCGTCATGGTGCGGTGTCGGGCGGCGCCGGCATTGCAGCGGGCTGCACGTTCGGCTCGCGGACCAGCTTCTCGACCGGCGGTGTTTCCGCCAGCGTGCTGCTGTCACCGACGCCGAGGTCGGCGAAGCGACGCGCCTGCGGCAGCACGCTGCGCTCGAGTGAGCCGATCGCGCTGTTGTAGGCGTCGACGGAGCCGGTCAGGTTCTTGCCGAGCTTGCCGAGATGACCGACGAAGGCGCCCAGGCGCTTGTGCAGTTCCTGGCCGAGATCGCGGATTGCGACCGCGTTGCGCGCGACGTCCGCCTGGCGCCAGCCGTACGCGACGGCTTTCAGCAGCGCGATCAGCGTCGACGGCGTCGCGATGATGACGTTCTGCCGCATCGCGTTGTCGAGCAGGTCGGGGTTCTGCGCCAGTGCGGCCGACAGGAACTGATCGCCCGGCAGGAACAGCACCGCGAAGTCGGGGCTGGTCTGGAACTGCGCCCAGTAGGCCTTCGACGACAGCGCCCGCACCCGTGCCTCGACCTGCGCGGCGTGCCGGCGCGACGCCTGCTCGCGCTGTTCGTCCGTCTGGGCTTCGACGGCTTCGAGATAGGCATCGAGCGGCGTCTTGACGTCGACGACGATGTCGCGCGCGTCCGGCATGTGCACCACGAGATCGGGGCGCAGCGCGCCTTCAGGCGTGTCGGTGTGCAGCTGCTCGGTGAAATCGCAGTGCGCGGACATGCCCGCCAGTTCGACGCAACGACGCAGCGTCAGTTCGCCCCAGCGGCCACGCACCTCGGGGCGGCGCAGTGCCGTCACGAGGTTGCGGGTCTCGCGTTCGAGCTGCGCCTGGCCGGCCGTCACGCCGGCGATCTGGGTCCGCAGCGACGTGAAGTCCTCGCGCCGCTCGCGCTCGAGCGACTCGACCTGCTTCTCGGTTTTCTCGAGCGTGTTGCGGATCGTGCCCAGCAGCTGGGTCAGCGTGACCTCACGTTCCTTGAGGTTGGACTGGACTTCCGCCTGCTCGCGACCCAGCGTCTCGCGCGCGAGTTGCAGGAACATCTCGCTGTTGGCACGCAGCGTCTGGCCGGCCAGTTCGTCGAACGCCATGCGCAGCTGGGTTTCGCTGCGCTCGAGCAGTTGCAGCTGCTCCTGCTGCCGCTCGGCATCGGCGGCGACGCGGGCGCGGGCCGCTTCGAGTTCGCCACGCATCTGTTCAGCACGCTGGCTCGCGCTCAGGCGCCCGACGAGCCAGCCGATCACGGCGCCGACCAGTAGCGCCAGCGCGGCGATCACGATCAGCAGTGTCATGTCGCTCGAGCCATTCATCGGGTCGCTCCGCGCAGCGGCTCGGTGCCCAGCCAGTTCGTGAAATCCCGCAGGTCACGGCAGCTGCGCTCCGCACCATAGCAATCTTCCGCCACGGACTCGAAGTAGCCGTGGCGAGCGAACACCGCGCGCATGCCGGCCGCGCGCGCTGCGAGCATGTCGCGCTCTGCATCGCCGAGATAGACGCACTCGTGTTCGGCCACGCCAATCGCGGCAGCGGCATGGCGCAGCGGGCCCGGGTCGGGTTTGCGCACCGGCAGCGTGTCGCCGCTGACGATGCTGGCCGCGCGTCGATCGAGGCGCAGCTGCGCCAGCAGCGGATCGGTGAGCCAGCCCGGCTTGTTGGTGACGATGCCCCAGGGCAGACCGGCGGCTTCGAGCATGTCGAGCAATTCCGCGCCGCCGTCGAACAACTGCGTGCCCTCGCACAGCGATGCGGCATACAGCGACAGAAAGCGCAGTCGCAGCGCCTCGAAGGCCTCGCCGGGCTCGCCGGCCAGCGCGGGGAAGCCGAGCCGGACCAGCGCCTCGGCACCGTTCGAGACATGCGGGCGGATCAGTTCGGCGGGCAGTGCGGCGAGTCCGTGCTCGGCGCGCAGCGCATTCAAGGCGCCGCCCATGTCGGGCGCGGTGTCGAGCAACGTGCCATCGAGGTCGAACAGCACGCAGCGGATGGGGCGTGCTGCGGTCACCGCGGCTCGCCGTTGGGGCGCGACAGCCAGGCGATGTAATTGACGCCAGTGTCGCGGCTCAGGCTCGCCTGGCGGTTCAGCGGATTGAACTCGAGCCCGGCGAGTTCGCGCAGCTCGAGGCCCGCGGCGCGCGCCCAGCGCGCAAGCTCGGACGGGCGGATCAGGCGCTCGAACTCGTGCGTGCCGCGCGGCAGCATGCCCGCGATGTACTCGGCGCCGACGATCGCCAGGGCGAAGGCGCGCGCGGTGCGATTGATCGTCGAGACGAACAGCGAGCCGCCAGGTCGCAACAGCTGGCCCAGTTCGGCGAGCGTCTTGTCCGGCTCCGGCACGTGTTCGAGCATCTCCATGCAGGTGACGACGTCGAAGCCGCCCACGTCGGTCGCGAGCAGATCGGAGCTTGCGGCCACGCGGTAGTCGATCTGCAAGCCGGCCTCGAGCGCGTGCAGCCGCGCGACTTCGATCATCGAAGGCGCGAGGTCGACGGCCGTGACCTGCGCGCCCGCGCGGCTCAGCGCCTCCGCCATCAGGCCGCCGCCGCAGCCGACATCGACGACCCGCGCCCCGGCGAGGGGGGCGCGGCTGCGGACGAACTCGGCCCGCACCGGATTGAGTCGGTGCAAGGGCATGAACTCGCCGGCCGGATCCCAGAAACGGTGCGCGATCGCGTCGAAGCGGGCGACTTCTGCCGGGTCGGCAGCGGCAGCGGCGGAGGCAGAGGCGGATGTGGCAGCGGTAGTCATGCGGCGGCTCCGAGTCCCATGCGCACCATCCATTGGCGCGCGGTGTGTTCGACCTCGGCAAGGTCCAGCAGTTCGAGGCGACCTGCGTTCACAGCGCGCCGGCCCGCCACGAAGACGTCGCTGACGTCGGCGCGGGTCACGTCGAACAGCAGCGCGTCGGCGACGCCGTCGGCGGCAAGCCCTGCAACCCTCGCGAGGTCGATGGCGATCAGGTCGGCGGACTTGCCGACCGCAAGCGAGCCGACGTCGCCGTCGAGCCCCAGGGCGCGCGCGCCGTCGAGCGTGGCCATCTGCAAGGCCGCGTGGGCATCCATGCGCGGTGCGTCGCCGCTGCTGCCGCCGGCCAGCAGCAGCGCGAGCCGCGCCTCGGCCAGCAGATCGGGGGCGCCGACGCTGGCCGCGCCATCGGTGCCGAGCGCGACGGTGACAGCGCGGTCCCGCAGCGCGGCGACAGGCGCAATCCCCGCGCCGTGGCGCAGGTTGGACTGCGGGCAGTGTGCGACCGCTATGCCGGCGCGCTGTGCGAGTTCCTGGTCGCTGTCGTCGACGTGGATCAGGTGGATCGCCGTGAAGCCGGGCCGCAGCAGACCGAGCTGTGCCAGCCGGCCGAGCGGGCGGCGGCCGTGTGCGGCCAGCGATTCGCGCACTTCGGCTGCGGTCTCGTGCAGGTGCATCGCGATCGGCGCATCGAGCTGATCGGCGATCCGGCGCAGGTGCAGCAGCGTGTCGTTCGAGACGGAATAGGGTGCGTGCGGCGCGAAGTAGGGTCGCACCCAGGGGTTCGAGCGGTGCGCATCCCACAGCGCAGCGCCCTGCGCCAGGCAGTCCCGCGCGTCGGCTGACCACGGCGTGCGGGCCTCGGCGATCGGCAGGCCGACCGCGATGCGCAAGCGCAGTTCGCTGGCGAGGCGCAGTACTTCTTCCGGGAAGAGATACATGTCGGCGAAGCTCGTGATGCCGGCGCGCAGCATCTGCGCGATCGCGAGGCGCGTGCCGACCCGGACGAACTCCGCGCCGACCCAGCGGTTCTCGATCGGCCAGATGGTCTCGCGCAGCCACTGCTGCAGCGGGCCGCGGGGCGGGGCGGCGCGCAGCAGTGACATCGCGGCGTGCGCATGCGCGTTGATCAATCCTGGCAGCAGCACGTGCTCAGGCAGGTTGATTTCCGCGTCCGCGTCGAACTGCGTGCGCAGCGCTGCGGACGGCGCGATCGCGACGATGCGGCCTTGCCGGACGGCGACGCCGTGACGCTCCAGCACCGTGCCGGCCGGCTCCACGGGCAGCAGCCAGCGGCCATGGATCAGAAGGTCGGCAGACTGCGTCAAGGGTGGTTCCGGGCCGGGGGAGAAGCCGGCGCCCAGTATATCGGCGCACACCGCCGGGCGGTACCGAAGCAGGGCCAGCGGACAGGGTCTATGTGCTAGAATTTCCGCTTCATTTCGGCCCCCGGATGCGTCTCAACTGATGTCGGATATTGCCCGCGAAATCCTGCCCGTCAACCTCGAAGACGAGATGCGGCAGTCATACCTCGATTACGCCATGAGCGTCATCGTGGGTCGTGCGCTGCCCGACGTCCGCGACGGCCTCAAACCCGTGCACCGCCGCGTGCTGTTCGCGATGCACGAGGCGAACAATGTCTGGAACCGGCCCTATGTGAAGTGCGCCCGCATCGTCGGCGACGTCATGGGCAAGTACCACCCGCACGGCGACTCGGCGATCTACGACTCGCTCGTCCGCATGGCGCAGGATTTCTCGCTGCGCTACACGCTGATCGACGGGCAGGGCAATTTCGGCTCGGTCGACGGCGATCCGCCGGCGGCCATGCGTTACACGGAGTGCCGGCTCGATCGCATCGCCAGCGAGCTGACCACCGACATCGACAAGAACACGGTCGATTTCGTGCCGAACTACGACGGCAAGGAAATGGAGCCGTCGGTGCTGCCGGCGCGCATCCCGAACCTGCTGATCAACGGTTCGTCGGGCATCGCGGTCGGCATGGCGACCAACATTCCGCCGCACAACCTGACGGAAGTGGTCAACGCCTGCATCGCCGTCATCGACGAGCCCGACATCGGTCTCGTGGGCCTCATGCAGCACGTGCCGGGCCCCGATTTCCCGACCGCCGGCATCATCAATGGCGCCGACGAGATCGTCGCCGCATACAAGGGCGGGCGCGGCCGGCTGTCGATCCGTGGTCGCACCACGATCGAGGAGATGGGCAAGGGCGACCGCCAGGCCATCGTCATCACCGAGCTGCCGTACCAGGTCAACAAGGCCAGGCTGATCGAACGCATCGCCGACCTCGTGCGCGACAAGCAGCTCGATGGCATCGCCGGCGACGGCCTGCGCGATGAATCAGACAAAGACGGCATGCGCATCGTCATCGAGCTGCGCCGCGGCGAGAACGCCGAGGTCGTGCTCAACAACCTCTATGCGCTGACGCCGCTCGAGACCGTGTTCGGCATCAACATGGTCGCGCTGGTCGATGGCCAGCCGCGCCTGCTGTCGCTGAAGGAAATGCTCGAGGCCTTCATCGCGCACCGCCGCGAGGTCGTCGCGCGGCGCACGATCTTCGAACTCGAGCAGGCGCGCGATCGCGCCCACGTGCTCGAGGGCCTTGCGGTCGCACTCGCGAACATCGACGAGATCATCGCGCTGATCAAGGCATCGCCGTCGCCGAACGAGGCACGCGAGGCACTGGTGGCGCGCGCGTGGCCGGCCGGCTCCGTGCCGCAGATGCTGGAGCGCGCCGGGTCGATCTCGACGCGCCCGCGTAGCCAGACGGGTGAGTTCGGCCTCGCGGAGGGCGCGGTTTATCGCCTCTCCGAGACCCAGGCGCAGGCCATCCTGGACATGCGGCTCAACCGGCTCACCGGCCTCGAGCAGGACAAGATCATCGCCGAGTACCGCGAGCTGCTCGATCGCATCGTCGACCTGTCGGACATCCTCGCGCGGCCCGAGCGCCTGACGGCCGTGGTGCGTGGCGAACTCGTCGCGATCCGCGATGCCTATGGCGACGAGCGCCGCACCGAGATCAACCGCGATCACATCAATCTTGCCACCGAGGATCTGATCGAGCCGCAGGACGTCGTCGTCACGCTGTCGCACGCCGGTTACGCGAAGTGCCAGCCGCTGACGGAATACCAGGTGCAGCGGCGCGGCGGGCGCGGCAAGGCTGCGACCAGCGTCAAGGACGAAGACTTCATCGAAACGCTGTTCGTCGCGCACACGCATGACACGCTGCTGTGCTTCTCGAACCGCGGCAAGGTCTACTGGGTACGCGTGTTCGAGTTGCCGCAGGCCGGGCGCAACGCGCGCGGCAAGCCGCTCGTCAACCTGATGCCGCTCGAGGAAGGCGAGAAAATCAACGCCATCCTGCCGATCAAGCAGTTCGACGACGAACATTTCGTCTTCATGGCGACGAGCCACGGCACCGTCAAGAAGACGCCGCTGTCGGCGTATTCGCGACCGCGCCCATCGGGGATCATCGCCGTCGATCTGCGCGATGGCGATCGGCTGGTTGGCGTGGCGCTCACCGATGGCAAGCGCGACGTGATCCTCTGCTCCAACGGTGGCAAGGCGATCCGCTTCAATGAAGAAGAGGTCCGCCCGATGGGTCGCGACGCCACGGGCGTGCGCGGCATCAAACTGGGCGACGACCAGGAAGTCATTTCGCTGGTCGTCGTCAACGACGGCCTGATCCTGACCGCTTCCGAGAACGGCTACGGCAAGCTGACACCGGCCGAGGAGTTCCCGCTGCATGGCCGTGGCGGCCAGGGCGTCATCGCGCTGCAGACCACCGACCGCAACGGCCTGCTGGTCGCGGCGCTGCAGGTGCAGACGGATCAGGAAATCATGCTGATCAGCTCGTCGGGCACGCTGGTGCGCACGCCGGTCGGCGAGGTGTCGGTGCTCAGTCGCAACACGCAGGGCGTACGGCTCATCCGGCTCGACGATGGTGAGCGCCTCGCCGGCGTGGGCCGGATCGAGAACCTGTCGGGCGACGCCGTGGCCGACAGCGCGGCAGACGGCGAAACCGAGCCCACGGGCAGCGAGCCGGGTGCCGGCAGCACGCTGCCCGGCGCCGGCGAAGAATCACCGCCCGTGCCCTAGGCGCCAGGTTCCGAAACCCTCTGCACATTCTTCAAGAATCAGGATTGCTCCCCTTGCGTGTATTCAATTTTGCGGCCGGCCCGGCCACGTTGCCCCTCGAAGTGCTCGAACAGGCCCGCGCCGAGATGACCGACTGGCAGGGCAGCGGCATGTCGGTCATGGAAGTCAGCCATCGCGGCAAGGCCTTCGTCGCCGTTGCGCAGCAGGCCGAGGCAGACCTGCGCGAACTGATGGCGATCCCCGCCAACTACAAGGTGCTGTTCCTGCAGGGCGGTGCGACCGGCATGTTCGCGGCCATTCCGCTGAACCTGACCACGCCCGATTCGGTGGTGGAGTTCATCAACACCGGCGCCTGGTCCAAGAAAGCGGTCAGCGAAGCCAAGAAGTACTGCCGCACCAAGGTCATCGCGGACGAGGCGGGCAGCAATTACTCGACGGTGCCGGATGCCGCGTCGCTGCAGATCGACCCCGCCGCGGCGTACCTGCACTACACGCCGAACGAGACGATTGGCGGCGTCGAGTTTCCGTACATCCCGGCCGCAGGCAACGTGCCGGTGGTGGCGGACATGTCCTCGACGATCCTGTCGCGTCCCATCGACGTCAGCAGGTTCGGCGTCATCTATGGGGGCGCGCAGAAGAACATCGGTCCGTCCGGCATCTGCGTCGTCATCGTCCGCGATGATCTCGTCGGCAAGGCGCGCCCCGGCACGCCGTCGGTCTGGGATTTCGACGCGATGGCGAAGGACGGCTCGATGCTGAACACGCCGCCGACCTTCGGCATCTATTTCGCGGGCCTGGTCTTCAAGTGGCTCAAGAAGCAGGGCGGCCTCGCTGCGGT
>JBIITU010000237.1:0-5499 GCA_044340335.1 Steroidobacteraceae bacterium | reverse complement strand
CAACCGGCTGAAGGCAGAACGCCTGTATGCCGCGATCGATGGCTCTGGCTACTACGCCAACCCGGTCGCGAAGAACTGCCGCTCGTGGATGAACGTGCCGTTCACGATTCCGAATCCGGATCTCGAGAAGACATTCTGTGCCGAGGCTGCCAAAGCCGGGCTCGTCAATCTCGAGGGGCATCGCTCGGTGGGCGGCATGCGCGCCAGCATCTACAACGCGATGGGCCTCGAGGGCGTGGATGCACTGATCGCCTTCATGCGCGATTTCCAGCAGCGTCACGGCTGAGGGCGACCGCCATGCAACGCTTCCGGATCCAGACGCTCAATAACATCAGCGTCCGCGGGCTCGAACGCCTGCCGCGCGAACGCTACGAGGTCGCTTCGGAACTGGCCCGTCCTGATGCCATCCTCGTACGCTCGGCCGACATGCACGCGCTGACGCTGCCGCCCAGCGTGCTGGCCGTCGGTCGCGCGGGCGCCGGCGTCAACAACGTGCCCGTCGACGCGCTGTCGCGTCGCGGTGTGCCGGTGTTCAACGCGCCGGGCGCGAATGCGAACGCGGTCAAGGAGCTGGTGCTGGCCGGCCTGTTTCTCGCCGCGCGCAACATCTGCCAGGCCTGGAATTTCGCGCGCGGGCTGTCGGGGGACGACAAGGCCATCGACGAGGCCACCGAAAAGGGCAAGAAGAATTTCGTCGGCTTCGAGCTGCCGGGTCGGACCTTGGGCGTGATTGGGCTCGGCGCGATCGGGGTCGAGGTGGCCAATTCCGCCGAAAAGCTCGGCATGAAGGTGCTCGGCTACGACCCGCAGATCACGGTGCAGCGCGCCTGGCAATTGTCGTCGTCGGTGGAGCAGGCGCTCTCGCTCGATGACCTGTTCGCGCGCGCCGACATGATCACGGTGCACGTGCCACTCGCCGACGGCACGCGCGGACTGGTCAACGAGTCGCGCCTGAAGCTGATGCAGCGCAGCGGCGTGATCCTGAATTTTTCGCGCGCCCCCATCGTCGACGATGCGGCGATCGTCGCCGCCCTCGACGCGGGCCGGCTGCATGCCTATATCTGCGACTTTCCGAAGAACGCACTGAAGGATCACGCCAAGGTCATCACGCTGCCGCATCTGGGCGCCTCGACCGGTGAGGCCGAGGAGAACTGCGCGATCATGGTCGCGGATACCGTTCGCGATTTCCTCGAGAACGGCAACATCCGCAACTGCGTGAATTTTCCGGAGACGGTGCTGCCACGCACGCAGAACACGACGCGCTTCGCGATCGCGAACAGCAACGTGCCGAACATGGTCGGCCAGATTTCCACCTGTCTGGCGGCTGGCAAGCTCAACATTGCCGAGCTGCTGAACAAATCGCGCGGCGAATACGCCTACACGCTGGTCGACGCCGAGGGCGAGGTGGGCGATTCGCTGCTCGCCGAGATCAGCGCGATCGGCGGCGTGCTGTCGGCGCGCAAACTATAGCCGCGTGATCGGACCGTAGTCCGCTCGGAGTCCTGCAATGCCTGCCCGCAAGCCGCCACGTCCCGCCAAACGCCGCGTCACCGCACCCCGCGGCAAAGCCAAGGGCGGCCTCAGTGAGTTGCGGCGCGAGATCGACCGCGTCGATGCGGCGCTGCATGCGCTGATCAACGAGCGGGCGCGCCTCGCGCGCGCGGTCGGCGTCTCGAAGCATGCCGACGGTCATCTGGTCGATTTCTACCGCCCGGAGCGCGAGGCCGAGGTGCTGCGGCTCGCGCTCGAGCGCAATCAAGCGGCGCGCGAGTCCGGCACGTTGCGTGACGAGGAAGTCCTGCGGCTGTTCCGCGAGATCATGTCGGCCTGTCTCGCCCAGGAGGAACCGCTCAAGGTCGCGTTCCTCGGGCCGGAGGGCACTTTCACCCAGACCGCCGTCTACAAGCACTTCGGCCATTCGGTGCGCGCGCTGCCGCTGCCGGCGATCGACGAAGTGTTCCACGAGGTCGAGAAGGGCAACGCCGACTTCGGCGTCGTGCCGATCGAGAATTCGACCGAAGGCACGGTCAACCACACGCTCGATCGGTTCCTCAATTCGCCGCTCAAGATCTGCGGCGAGGTTGAATTGCGCATCCACCAGTACCTGATGGGTCGCATGACGGATCTGGCGCAGATCTCGCGCATCTGCAGTCACGCGCAGTCGCTGGCGCAGTGCCGCGGCTGGCTCAACGAACACCTGCCGAACATCGAGCGCGTGCCGGTGGCGAGCAACGCGGAGGCGGCGCGGCGCGCGCGCGACGAAGTCGGCACGGCCGCGATCGCCGGCAAGACCGCGGCCGAGGTCTACGGGCTCACGCTGCTCGCCACCGAGATCGAAGATCGGCCGGACAACACGACACGCTTCTTCGTGATCGGACGCCGCCTGTTCAAGGCGAGTGGCGCCGATCGCACGAGCCTGCTGGTGTCGACGAACGAGACCACGGGACCCGGCGCGCTGCACCGGCTGCTCGGTCCGCTTGCGAAGCACGGCATCAACCTGACGCGGATCGAGTCGCGACCGTCGCAGCGCCGCAAGTGGGACTACGTGTTCTTCATCGATATCGAAGGCCATATCGACGAGCCGAACGTCGCGGCCGCACTCGAGGGCCTGAAGTCGCAGGCATCGCTGTATCGCGTGCTCGGCTCCTATCCGCGGGCGCTGCTGTGACTGCATCGTGGCGCGTGGCACCGGCGCGACGCGTGGCCGGCGAGGTGCGGGTACCCGGCGACAAATCAGTGTCGCATCGCGGCCTGATGCTCGGCGGCCTGGCCAACGGCGTGACCGAGATCGACGGCTTTCTCGCCAGCGAGGATTGCCTCGCCACGCTCGCGGCGCTCAAGGCGCTGGGCGTCAGCATCGAGCGCCCGGCGCCGACGCGTGTGCGTGTGCAGGGCGTCGGGTTGCACGGCCTGCGTGCCGCAGCGGCGCCGCTCGACATGGGCAACGCCGGCACCGCGATGCGCCTGTTCATGGGCCTGCTGGCGTGGCGGCCGTTCGATTCCACGCTGGTCGGCGACAGCTCGCTGATGAAGCGGCCGATGGAGCGTGCGGCGACGCCGCTGCGTGCCATGGGTGCCGTCATCGAAACCCAGGGCGGCAAGCCGCCCGTCGTGCTGCGCGGCGGACATGCGCTGCACGGCATCGATTTCGCGATGCCGGTGGCCAGCGCGCAGGTCAAATCCGCCGTGCTGCTCGCGGGGCTCGGCGCCGAGGGCACGACGACCGTCACTGAACCGGCGCCAACGCGGGATCACACCGAGCGCATGCTCGGTGGCTTCGGCGTGCAGATCGAGCGGCGCGGCGCGACCGTGTCGCTGCGCGGCGGCCAGACGCTGACCGCGGCGCGGGTCGCCGTGCCGGCCGACTTCTCCTCCGCGGCGTTCTTCCTGGTGGCGGGCCTGCTGGGCGAGGGGCCGGGACTCACGCTGCGGCGCGTCGGCATCAACCCGACGCGCACCGGCCTGCTCGAGATGCTGCGCGCGATGGGTGGCGACATCCGCGTCACACCGCTGGACGAGGGCGGCGCCGAACCGCTGGCTGATATCGAAGTGCGACCCAGCGAACTGCGCGGCATCGAGGTCGATGAAGCCCTGGTGCCGCTCGCGATCGACGAGTTCCCGGTGTTTTTCATCGCCGCAGCCTGCGCGCGCGGCGTCACGGTCGTGCGCGGTGCCGGTGAGTTGCGTGTCAAGGAAAGCGATCGGCTGGCGGTGATGTCCGAGGGGCTGGGCCAGATGGGTGTCGAGCACGAGCTGCTGGCCGATGGCATGCGCATCCTGGGTCGGCCGGAGGGCGCGGCGTTCACGGGCGGGTCGATCGACAGCCATGGCGATCACCGCATCGCGATGTCCTTCGCCGTCGCGAGCCTGCGTGCCGGCGGTCCGATTGAGATCGGTGACACCGCCAACGTGGCGACCTCTTTCCCCGGCTTTGCCGCGCTCGCCCGTGGCATCGGCCTCGGCCTCGAGGAACGCTGAGCGATGGTCACGGTGCCGGTGCTGGCGATCGACGGACCGTCCGGCTCGGGCAAGGGCACTGTCAGCCGGCGGCTTGCCGGGGTGCTGGGGTGGCACCTGCTCGACAGCGGGGCCCTCTACCGACTGGTGGCGCTGGCCGGCCTGCGGTCTGGGCTCGCAGCCGAGGACGTTGCCGGGCATGCCCGGCTGGCCCATGCGCTCGACGTCAGCTTCGGTGCCCGGGACGACGGCTCGGAACTGGTGTTGCTGGCAGGCGCGGACGTGACCGGGCCGATCCGCGAGGAGTCGATCAGCCAGGGCGCCTCGCGGGTGGCGGCCTGGATGCCGGTTCGCGAAGGGTTGCTGGAGCGGCAGCGCGGCTTTGCCCAGCCGCCCGGCCTGGTCGCCGATGGGCGCGACATGGGGACCGTCGTTTTCCCCGCTGCGAGTCTCAAGATCTACCTGACCGCCACCGCCGACGAGCGGGCCTTGCGCAGGTATAAGCAGTTGAAAGACAAGGGGTCTGCTGTTAGTCTTCCCGGCCTTTCGCGGGAGATCGCCGAGCGCGACGAGCGGGATTCGACCCGCGCCGTGGCACCGCTTCGGCCGGCGCCGGACGCGCTGCTGATCGATTCGACCGGCAGGTCGGTCGAGCAGGTCGTGGCGCAGGTGCTGGCAGCGGGGCGGCAACGCTCTCTCTGGCCCTGATCCGGGTCCACCCTCACGCGATGGTTTTTCTGGCGGCAGCGCACGGACGCGTTGCTTTACATAGGCAACCCCGCAGCACCCATGGGATGGGGTGACGGGAAGATGGGCACGGCCACACCGTGCATGGAAAACATGACTGAATCATTCGCAGAACTTTTCGAGCAGAGTCTAGCCAACCAGCGTATCCGTCCGGGAATGATCCTGACGGGTCTGGTCATCGACGTCACCGACGATGTCGTCATCGTCAACGTCGGCCTGAAGTCCGAAGCTGTCATCGACATCAGCCAGTTCAAGAACGAACGTGGCGAGATCGAAGTCCAGCCCGGCGACTCAGTCGAGGTGGCTCTCGACGCCGTCGAAGACGGCAACGGCGAAACCCGACTCTCGCGCGAGAAGGCCAAGCGCGCCCGCACCTGGACGCGCCTCGAAGACGCGTTCTCGAAGAGCGAAATCGTCATCGGCATCATCACGGGTCGCGTCAAGGGCGGCTTCACGGTCGAGATCGACCACGTCCGCGCGTTCCTGCCGGGCTCGCTGGTCGATGTCCGCCCGGTGCGTGACACCGCCTACCTCGAGAACAAGCCGCTCGAGTTCAAGGTCATCAAGCTCGACCAGAAGCGCAACAACGTCGTCGTCTCGCGTCGCGCGGTCGTCGAGCAGGAGTTCTCCGCCGAGCGCAGCGCGCTGATGGAAAACCTCCAGGAAGGCTCGGTCGTCAAGGGCACGGTCAAGAACCTCACCGATTACGGCGCATTCGTCGATCTCGGCGGCATCGATGGCCTGCTGCACATCACCGACATGGCGTGGAAGCGCGTCAAGCATCCGTCGGAAGTG
>JBIITU010000320.1:0-4205 GCA_044340335.1 Steroidobacteraceae bacterium | reverse complement strand
GTCGGGCCGGCGCGACCGCGCAGATCAGTGCCGCGCTTCGTGCCGACGAACTCGATCAGGTACTCCACGCCCGCCTCCGGCACGATTTCAAGCTCGATCGCCTGCGAACTCATTTCTAGGCGCTTGAGCGTCACGCCCGTGCTGTTGTAGAAGTCGCCGCGCTTCATGGCCGCAGTGATCGTGTCCGGCGTCAGGCGCGGCGCGCGCACCATGACCCAGCCGCGACCCGGATTGACCTTGCGCAGGCCCCATTGCGTGTACTCGTGCGCGTCATCGGTCGCGACGCCGAACATCACCGAGGACTGCCGTTCGCCGAGGCGCCCGGCGAGCACCAGATCCCACATCCGCTCCGTCGACGGGTGGAATTCGTCGCCGTCGTTGCGCACGCCGGAGTGGCCGTTGTAGACCTCGACGAAACCGTCGCCAGGCGCGTGATCGAGCGCCACCAGATCCTCTGCGGTGATGGCGTAGTAGAAGTTCGGGTGATTGACATGCGCGAACATCGGCCGACCCGCACGGCGCCCCTGCTCGACGACGGCATCGATGTTCTTCTGCAGCATCTGGGCGACGCTGTCGCCGCCCTGCGGGATGATCGCGCGCTCGAGGTTCACGCCGTTCAGGTGCACCGGATGCTGATGATGCCGGTCGGTGATCTCCATGCCGCGGATGAAGATGAAGCGGTCCTTCTGCTCGAACAGCGTGCGGAATTCGTCGAGGGTCTTGAGTTTCACTTCGGTGATGCCGTCACGCTCGCGCGTTTCGACCCAGTCGCGGCCGTAGTTCGCGACGTACTGCTGCAGCGCCGTGCGCTTGGCATCCGTGTTGACCGGATACCAGAGCTCGCCTTCCTGCATGCGGTTGTGATCACTGAGCACGAGGAAATGGTAGCCACGATCGCGATACCACCCGGATACCGTTTCCGGCGGGCTGTCGCCATCGCTCCACCAGGTGTGCGTGTGGGTGTTGCCCTTCCACCAACCGGGGACAGCAGCGCCGCGCGCTTCCGCGGCAGGCGGGGCGTGATTCTCGTGCGCGAGCGCGAGCGGCGCCGCAGCCAGCAGCAAGGACAGAGTCCAGGTTCGGATCGATGACATCGTGTTTCTCCACAGCGCACAGGCGCGCAGCGCAACACGGTGACGCAGCCATGTGACGCTGGTGTGGAAGTGGCGTGGCAACCGGGCGAACAGGGGGCAGCCGGCCGCAACAGCCCGCCGGCCGAGCGGGCTTCAGCCCGTGATCGTGGCCAGCTTCGCGCGGATGGCGGTCACGATTTCGCGCGACTTCGCCGGCAGCCAAGGTAGCGGCACCGCATTCGATGACAGCGGCGCGTAGGGAATCAGCATGAGCACTGCGTACAGCAGGATCATCCCCCCGCCCGAGAACACCAGCAGCACGACGGCAATGACCCGCAGCAGCGTCACATCGAGCCCGCTGCTCTTCGCCAGCCCCTTGCAGACACCGCTGATCCAGGCGCCTTCGCTGATCTGCTGCAGCGAGTTGCCGGATGCCGGCGCCGCGCGATCGCGGCCCGCCGGGTCAGCGCCCGGCATCGGCCCTGGCGCGCCCGGAATCTCGACTTCGCCGATTTCATCGAGCGCCGCCCCGAGTTCATCCAGCGTGACTACGGACTGGCCTGGCTGCAGCCGCCGTGCGCACTGGTCTGCGATCGCCTGTTCGACATCGGCGAGCACCTCGGCGCGATCGGGGTAGGCCGCGAGCCGGCGCTGCGCGCGATCGAGGTATTCCACGAGCCGCGCGTGCGCGTCTTCCTCGAGGTGATGGACATTGCGATTCAGGCTGACGGAAATCACTCGCTGCATGGCGGTCGTCCCAGGTCTTCGATCGTGCGGTTGATCTGCGACCAGTAATCGTTGAGGGAGCCGAGGTAGGCACGCCCGGCGTCAGTCAGCCGGTAGTACTTGCGCGGCGGGCCAGTCTCCGACTCGCGCCACTCATACTGCACCAGGGCGTCGCGGCGCAGCTTGCTGAGCAGCGGGTACAGCGTGCCTTCCTGCGTCGCGAACTGCGTCGACGCGAGCCGCCGCAGGATGTCGGGCACGTAGACGCATTCGCTGCCGACGATCCTGAGCACCAGGAACTCGAGGAGTCCCTTGCGGATCGGGGCGAAGTTGGGGGTGTCAGTGGTCAAGATAGGTACCTTTATATATAAAGGTACATCTGGATCACCCGGGAATCAAGCCGTACCTGGCTTTCTCGCGACCAGCACCTCCCAACCACCACCGGGCGCGTACTCCCCGGCCGTGAACTCGCGGTCAGCCACGGCCCGCGCGGCCTGCTCGTCATAGCCCGCGGCCTGCTGTGCAGCGAATTCTGTGATGGCCATGGGCGCCGTGTCGAAGCGGATGCTGTCAGCCGCAAAACCCGCGCGTTGCGCCAGTGCGATCTGATCGAACTCGCGCATCGCGCCCCAGAAGGGTTCGTTGTTGTAGTGCGTCTCGTTGTCGAGGATGAACTGCGTGAACGGGTCCATCCGGTCGAACGGCGGCAGGTCGGCGTGGATCATCACGCCGCCTGGCGCAAGCAGCCGATGGCACTCGGCGAAGATCTTCGGCATCGCCCGGCCCGAGGTCTCGTGCAGCAGGATGTGACTGACCACGAGATCGAAATGACCGTCCGCGAACGCCGTGCGCTCGGCATTCATCTGCGCGAAGTTCACATCGACGCCGAGACCTGCGGCGCGCAGGTGCGCGTACTTGACCTGCGGCGCGGCCACGTCGATGCCCCACACCTCGGCATCCGGGAAGTACTCCTTGTACGGCAGCGTGGAGTGGCCCACGGTGCAACCGAGATCGAGGATGCGCTTCGGCTTGAAGTCGCTCATGTTGCGCGCGAGGTAATTGCAGACCGAGCGGCCCATGTCGTCGTTGAAGGGACCGACATAACCCATGGCGTAAAGATAGACGCCGCGGTCATACAGCGCGCCCGCGGCGAACTGCTCGCGATCGGCGCCCGATGCATAGCCACCGGGCATGCAGTGGATATCGAGTGCCGACACGTAGCGCGGCACCTCGAGCGACGGGTCGAGCGCCAGACTGCCGACGCTGCCCTCGAGGCGCGCCGCTTCGGCCGACAATCGCGGCATGTCGCGCTCGATGCTGTCGATGACCGACGCCCACAGGAGTTCCTGCGCCACGCGGTTCGTCGCGGCGTAGGTCTGGAAGTACGGCTCGCGCGTCATGCGCTCGCGAATCGCGTGTCGATCGGTCAGCGTGGCACCCTCGCGGGCGGCGTCGGTCGCGGTCTTGCGATACAGCGGCGTCAGCCCCGGCAACAGGCTCTGCTGCACATAACCACGCAGCGATTTCGCGAACTCCTGGCGGCTGCGCTCGGCGTGGGAAGCGACGGGCAGCAGCGGGTGGCTCGCCTGCTGAAAGACGTTCAAAACGGGCTCGGTCATGGGAGGCATCCTTGCGAAGAGGCACATTCCAGTATTGGAACCGCACGCCGTCCTGGCTGCGGCAGCCTCTCTGATACTATTCGGCGCATGGAAGCAACAGTCAAGCTCAAGGATGAGAGCGGCGTGCTGCCGCGTACGGTGCGTGGCAAACGCCCCGAGTTCTATCCCACTCCCGGCGTCGACGACGCGATGTCGATGATCCTCGTGCTCGCGCAGGAATTGACCGTGCTGCGCGAGCGCATGGACTCCGCCGAGATCGTCGCGGCTCGCCACGGCATCCCGCTCGCACGGGAAATCGAGTCGCTGGAACTCGATGAGAAACTGCTGCGCTCGCGCGAAGCCTGGCGGCAGTCGCTGTTCGACCGGCTGTTCCAGGTTGCGAATCAGCGGCGCGCGGAGCTCGAGCAGCGCCACACCGAAGAATCGTACGCGCGCACGCTCGAGGAAATCGCCAGGCGCTGACGTTCGCTGCGCGCGCCCGTCACCACGGCGCCGGCCGGTAGTCCTTCAGGAACTGGCCCCAGACATGCTGGCCGCTGCGCCAGCCGTCGAAGATCGGGTCGACGATGCGCGCCGCGCCGTCGAGCACGTCGAGCGGTGGCGCGAACCCCTGCTCTGCCTTGCGCGCGGCATGCACGGCCGGGTCTTCGTCGGTCACCCAGCCGGTGTCGACGGCATTCATGTGGATGCCGTCGCGGACGAAGTCCGGCGCGCTGGTGCGGGTCATCATGTTCAGCGCCGCCTTCGCCATGTTGGTGTGCGGGTGTTTGTCGGTCTTGGTCGTGCG
>JBIITU010000319.1:0-4217 GCA_044340335.1 Steroidobacteraceae bacterium | reverse complement strand
ATGCGATACCGGGCATCGCGAGCGCTGCCGCACTCGGTGCCACAAGCGCCGCAGCGGCATCGTCAGTCTCGAACACGGCGAGCTCGGCACCCACGGCAACCGCCTGCCCCGGCTCGCCGGCCACCGACACCAGCCGTCCTGACACCGGCGACGGCACTTCGACGATGGCCTTGTCGGTCGACATCTCCACCAGCGCCTGGTCTTCGGCGACCGTGTCACCGGGCCTCGCGCGCCAACCGATGATCTCGGCCGACACCGTGCCCTCGCCCAGATCCGGCAGCTTGAATACGTAGCGGCTCATCGCGACTCCAGCAGTGCCTGTAGCGCCAGCATGACGCGCCCCTTGCCGGGAAAATACTCCCACTCGAACGCGTGTGGATACGGCGTATCCCAGCCGGCGACGCGCGCGATGGGCGCTTCGAGATCCCAGAAGCAGTGCTCCTGGATCGAGGCCGACAGTTCGGCGCCAAAGCCGCCGAAGCGCGTCGCTTCGTGCGCGATCAGGCAACGCCCCGTGCGACTGACCGAAGCGGCAATCGTGTCGATATCGAGCGGCACCATGCTGCGGATGTCGACGACTTCGGCGTCCACCCCGAGCGCCTCCGCGGCGGCAATGCAGACATGCACCATCGTGCCGTAGGTGACGATGGTCATGGCGGAACCCGGACGCGCAATCGTCGCGCTGCCCAGTTCGACCCGGTAATGCCCCTCGGGAACTTCGCCACCGGGATGCTGCTCCCATGAGACCGCGGGCTTGGCCGGATCGCCGTCGAACGGACCGTTATAGACCCGCTTGGGCTCGAAGAAGATCACCGGGTCGTCGTCTTCGATCGCGCTGATCAGCATGCCCTTCGCATCGTGGGGATTCGACGGCATGACGACCTTCAGACCACTGACATGCGCGAAAATGCCTTCCGGGCTCTGCGAGTGGGTCTGGCCGCCGCGGATGCCGCCGCCGCACGGCGTGCGGATCGTGACCGGCGCGAAGAAATCCGACGCGCTGCGGTAGCGCAAGCGAGCAAGCTCACTGACGATCTGGTCGTAGGCAGGGTAGATGTAATCGGCGAACTGGATCTCGGCGACCGGTCGCAGACCGTTGACGCTCATGCCGAGGGCAGCACCGACGATGCCGCCCTCCGCGATCGGCGTATCGAGCACGCGATGCGCGCCGTACTTCTTCTGCAAGCCCTCGGTCACGCGAAACACGCCGCCGAAGTAACCCACATCCTCGCCGAGCAGCACGACCGACGGATCGCGCTCGAGCATCACGTCCATCGCCGAGTTCAGCGCCTGCACCATGTTCATGCGCGCCATGTTCAACCCTCCCCGAGACCGTAGGCGGCGCGCAGCGCCTCGATCCGCGCGCGCTCGGTCGCGAGTTCATCGCGCTGCCGGGCCAGATGCTGCGGCAGATCCTTGAACACGTCATCGAACATCAGGGCGGGATCGAGCCGCGGGCCATCGTTGAGCGTGCCGTAGCCGACCGATTCCTTCCACGCGGCGGCGACGCCTGCGTCGAGTTCCGCGGCCAGCGCCGCGTGCTGTGCCTCGCTCCACTCGCCGAGCGCGATCAGGTGCTGCTTCAGGCGTTCGACCGGGTCACCGAGCGGCCAGTGATCGAAGTCGTCCTTCGGTCGATATCGCGTCGGGTCGTCACTGGTCGAATGCGGACCGGCGCGATAGGTCACGTGCTCGATCAGCGTCGCGCCATGCCCCGCGCGCGCGCGTTCCGCGGCCCAAGCGGTGGCGGCGTGCACGGCGAGGAAGTCGTTGCCGTCGACGCGCAGTCCCGCGATGCCAACGCCCGGTCCGCGCGCCGCGAACGAGCGTTGCTCGCCGCCGGCGAAACCCTGGAAGGTCGAAATCGCCCACTGGTTGTTGACGACATTGAGGATCACGGGCGCGCGATACACCTTCGCGAACAGCAGCGCATGATGGAAATCGGCTTCAGCCGTGCTGCCCTCGCCGATCCAGGCCGCCGCTACGTTGCTCTCGCCACGGATCGCCGCCGCCATCGCCCAGCCGACGGCCTGCGGGAACTGGGTCGCGAGATTGCCGGAGATCGAGAAGATGCGGCGCGACTTAGAGTGGTACATGACTGGCAGTTGGCGTCCCCTGCACATGTCGCGGCTGTTCGACAGCAGCTGGCACATCAGGTCGACGAGCGGGATGCCGCGCCACAGCACCAGTCCCTGGTTGCGATACGACGGAAACAGCATGTCCTGCTTGTCCAGCGCCATCGCTGCCGCAACCGAGACCGCTTCCTCGCCGTAGGAGCGCACATAGAACGTGATCCGCCCCTGACGCTGGGTGCGCTGCATGCGGTCGTCGAAAATCCGCGTCAACAACATGGTCTTCAGTCCGTCGCGCAGGGTCGCCGCATCGAGTGCGGGGTTCCACTGCCCGTGCGCACGGTGATCGTCGCCGAGCACGCGGATCAGGTCCTCGGCGAGCGACACGGTGTCGCGGACGGGCACGTCCACCGGCGGGCGCGACACACTGCCGGCCGGGGACAGGCGCACGTAACTGAAATCGGGGGTCTCGCCAGGCCGGGCTGGCACGGCGGGGACATGCAGGCGGGAGGGCGCTTTCATGACATGAGACTACGCGGGCGATTCCGGAAAACGCTGTTCTATTTGGTTGTTCTATGCACTAGTTTTGGCTAGTCTCGTCTCAACAGCCGCTCTATGTGACTCAGTTATCCATGAAGCTGGACCGCCTTGACCTGGGTATTCTTAATGCACTGCAAAAGGATGCCACGTTATCCACCACCGATATCGCGACGCAGGTTGGCCTGTCGCAATCACCGTGCTGGCGGCGCATCAACCTGCTCGAGCAGCAGGGCGTCATCAAGCGTCGGGTGGCGCTGCTGGCTCGGGAGAAACTCGGCCTCGAGGTGCTGGTCTTCGTGCACGTCAAGCTGACCAGCAACGGCTGGCAATCACTGCCGAAGTTCAAGCAGCAGGTCGTCAGTTTCCCCGAAGTGATCCAGTGCTTCGTGCTGATGGGCGACATCGATTTCATCCTGCTGGTCGCCACCCGCACGATCGACGACTACAACACCTTCGTGCAGAAGAAGCTCGCGCAGGTGCCTGGCGTGCAGTCGATCGATTCGCGGATCGTGCTCGAGGAAACCAAGAACACGACCGAGCTGCCACTCGAAGCCGTCGCGGTCGACTCCTGAGCGGCGCACGCGCCGCGGCGCAGGCTGAGCCTGCTTCAGAGTCGCGCCAGCGCTCCGGCGAGGTCACGCTGCAGATCGTCGACGTTCTCGACCGACAGGCGCAGCAGGCCATCGACCAGCCCCGCCGCGGCGCGCGCTGCAGGATCCATCGCCGCGTGGGTCATGGTGGCCGGATGCGCGATCAGGCTCTCGACCCCGCCGAGGGATTCCGCCAGCGAGAAGAGCTCGAGACCAGCAACGAAGCGCTCGACCGCCGCGACGCCGCCGGCGAGTTCGATCGTCACGATGGCGCCGAAGCCGCTTTGCTGGCGTTTCGCGACGGCATGGCCCGGGTGGGCTGGCAACCCCGGATACAGCACGCGGGCAATGCCGCGCTGTGCGCTTGCCCACTCGGCCAGCTGCTGCGCGTTGCTGCCATGCAGCCCGAGGCGGGCGTGCAGTGTCCGCAACCCGCGCAGTGTCAGGAAGGAATCGAACGCCGAGCCCGTGATGCCGAGGCAATTGGCCCACCACGCCAGCTTCTCGGCGAGCTCGGCCGTACGCGCGATCACGGCACCGCCGACGACGTCGCTGTGGCCGTTGATGTATTTCGTCGTCGAATGCACGACCAGATCGGCGCCGAGCGCCAGCGGTCGTTGCCAGCCAGGTGACAGAAAGGTGTTGTCGACGGCCGCAAGCGCGCCGGCATCATGCGCGAGCTTCGCAACGGCTTCGATGTCCGTGATGCGCAGCAAGGGGTTGCTGGGCGTTTCGATCCAGACCAACGCGGTGGGCTGCGCGAGTGCCGCCCGCAGCGCAACCGCATCGGCAAAGTCGACGAAGTCAACCTTGAAGTCGCCGCGCTTCGCCCACGCCGTGAGCAACCGGAACGTGCCGCCGTAGCAGTCGTGCGGCGCGACGATGCGCTGCCCCACCGTCAGCAGATGGCCGACCAGCGCAATCGCACTCATGCCGGTGCTCGTGACCACGGCGCCCTGCCCGCCCTCGAGGTCGTTGAGCGCGTCGGCGAGCAGGTCGCGGGTCGGATTGCCAG
>JBIITU010000318.1:0-4218 GCA_044340335.1 Steroidobacteraceae bacterium | reverse complement strand
CACTTCGGCCCACCGCTCGAGCCGCGCGAACTCGCGCGCCATCGCCGACGCGGCGCCGCCGGCGCCACGCGCCCCACCCGCCGCCGGCACCTCGAAGCCGCCGAGCGCGCGCTGCGCGGTCGCGCGCAGGAAGCGCTCGCGACACAGGTAGTTGCTACGCCCCTTCAGCAGCGCGATCTTCGCAGGCCGACCGAGCGCTGCGGCGACCAGCGGCACGTCTTTGGCGAAGAGTTGATCCTGCAGCGTGCGCGTGCCGGTGGAGATCAGCACGCGCCGGCCGGACAGCAGTGCAGGCACGAGGTAAGCGAAGGTCTTGCCCGTGCCGGTGCCGGCTTCGACGATCAGCGGGCGGCGCGCTTCGATGGCGTCGGCCACGCGCCGCGCCATCGTCGCCTGTTCGCGCCGCGAGCGGTATCCCGGCAGTGCCCGGGCCAGCGGGCCCGCAGCGGAGAAGATGTCGTCGGTGTCGTGCATGCGGCCTCGGATGAGGCCGCGAACGCTAGCGTGAAGGGCGCAGGCTGTCGAGCCGCAAATCGCGGAACGTATCCTGATCCGCCTTGATGCGCAGGCGCAGGAACGGCCCCTGGTCGGTGTAGCGCGCCGCGGCGAAGTCTTCGTCGCGGAAGCCCGTGACGTTGTAGCCGATCGACACCCAGACGTTGGTCGCGAGCGTCACGCCGACATCGAAGCCCACCTGATGCTCGCCGACGCCCGATTCCCAGGAGTTCAGCCAGGCGCCATGCAGGCCCAGGTCGACGGCCCGGCCGAACGGCCGCCACGGCAGGTCGCGCCGCAAGTCGACGCCGAGCAGGCTCGAGACACCGCTGTAGCGTTCGTCATCGAAGGTGCTGACGACGTGCCGCGCGCCCAGTTGCAGCCCGAGCTGCGTCAGCGGGTTCCACTGCAGGTGCAGGTGCGCGTTCTGCACCCAGCGCGTCGACTCGACCGCGAGCAGCGCATCCTCGCGGGTGTCGCGCTTGAAGTCGGTGCGGTTGAAGATGATCCAGCGGCCGGTCGCCGGCCGGTAGGCCCAGGCGAAACGCACGTCCGCCGCCGTCGTGTCGGCGCCGCTGCTGCGCGCATCGCTGTCGGTGCCCAGCACGGACAGCGACAGCGCGTGCCCGAGCGCCGGCTCGCGATACCAGCCGGCGAGCAGCGTCTGGCGGATCTCGTTGTCCGACGTGCGCCGCTCGGCGCGCGCGGTCGCGGTCCACAGCTCCGCGTGATACTGCGCGCCGACGAAGCTCGCGAAGAAATCCTCGGTCGTCGAGCCGGAGGCCAGCGGCACGTTCGGATTCAGCGGCGCAAGGTCCGCGCCGCGCAACGTGTTGCTCTGGTCGATACCGAGATCGAGCGTCCAGCGCTCCGACAGGCGCCAGCCCTGTGTCAGGCCGAAGTTCGCGAACGTGCGGGGGCCGAACTCCGACGCCTGCTGGCTGACCGCGGTGACGATCTGCGTGCGCTCCCATGGGCGTGCCCGCAGGCCGACCCGCGTCATGTCGCTGGCGAGCTCCGCGCCATCGGCGTGCTCCCACTCCGCGAACAGCGTCGTCTCGGGCGCAAGGCGGTAGTCAACGCCGAGCAGCGCGCGCGCCGGATAGTCGCTGCTGCCGTCGCGACCGCCCATCGTCATGTCGCCGGTGGCCCGCAGCGTCACGCGATCCTCGAACAGGTCGACGCTGCCCGTCAGGTAGGCCTGATCCGAGCGCAGGCTCGCGCCCTGACCGTCGTCGTCCTCGACGCTGCGCAGGCCGACCGCAACGGTCGAATCCGGCGCGGTATGGCGCAGTTCAGCGCTTCCCATCCGACGCTCCGCGCCGGTCTCCGTCTGCTGCTGCAGCAAGGCCTGGCTCTGCACTGCCCAGCGCTCGTCGATGTTCCAGCGCAGGTCGGCGCCGACCTTGCGCGTGCCGGCCTCGCTTGCCGCCTGCTGCCCGACGCCGAAGCCGGCTTCCTGTTCGCGCGCGTAGGCCACGACGTCGAGCTTCTCCGACACGTGCTTGACCTCGGCGAGCCAGGCTGTGCCTGAGCCCGCGCGGGTCAGGTTGTCCGAATCGCTATAGGCCGCCTCGGCGCGCACCTCGGTGATCGGCGTGGCGCGCCAGCGCAGGTCGACGCCAGCCACGCGCGAATCACCATCGAGGGCGCCATCGTGGATCGCGCTGACACCGACTTCGATCGTGCCATCCGCCGTGCGGGCCGCGGCGCGACCGCCGGCGCTGGTGACCTCCTCGCCGGTGCCCTGCGTCTCATACTCGGCCACGATGTAGATCGGGTTGAGATTGGGGTCGCGGCTGGCCACCGGTTCGCGGAAGAACAGCGAGCCGTCGGCGTAATCGATGCGGTAATCGAGGACGCGCGCGAGTTCGCGGGTCTCGAGCACGCGCTCGCTGCGGAACCGGTCGCGCACTTCGAGGCGGATCTTGTCGCTGTTGATCACGAGCCGCTGGCGCGTCAACCGGTACAGGCCCGAGGTGCCGTCGCCCCGCAGTTCGTCGCGGACGAATCCGAGGTCGCTGCGCGCGGCGAAGCCCGTCGCCGTCACGCGCTCGCCGCCGAAATCCGCCTTGATGCCGGTGAGGCTGCGGCTGTAGCGCGTCAGTTCGGTGACTGTCAGGCCGGTATCGTAGTCGCCGAACAGTGCGGCGAACTCGCGTCGCTCCAGCTTCAGGAACACGCGCTCGGTGGACGCTGCCTCGAAGCGCTGCTCGGTGCCGTCGCCGTAAACGAGGTAGTAGCGATCGGGCTCGATCACGCCGCGCAGCCGCTCGCGCGCGGCATTCGGGTCGCGCGCCGAGTCGTAGGCCATCGTCAGCAGGAAGTCGCCGCGCACGCGCCCCTTCGCGAAGAATGCGATGCGGCCGTCGCCCTGGTAGCCCTCTTCGATCGGCGCGTCGCCCGGCAGCGGCTGCACCGCGCGCGAGACATCGCGCCAGGCCGCCGTGCCCTCGGCCAGGCCGACCATGATCCAGGGCCGCGGCTCGGGCATCAGCCAGGCGCGCAGCTCCTGCGTCTGTCTATCGTTGAAGCGCACCCGCAGCGTGACCATGCCGCTCTGGCTGGTCGGCTCGAGCTCGATGCGCGCAATGCCATCAGCGCCCACTTCGAACGTCGGCTCCCGCGCACCGGTCGCCAGCAACGGATTGTCGTCGAGTGCCTGCACTTCCCACCATGAGCGATACGGCGCATCGACACGGAACGCGCCGAGCGTGCCGGGTCGCGCCGGCTTGCCGTGGGCATCGAACAGGCGCAGCGCGATGACGGGCCGGCGCCGGCCATCGGCCAGCAGTACCGAGTTACCGCGATCGAACTCGGCTCGCACCGCGCCGCCGCCGTAGTGCACGACGCGCGTCAGTCGTGCCGCTTCGCTGCCATCCTCGTTGCGGATCACGGCGACAAACTCGTTCGCGCCATCGACCAGGTCGACGCCACGCCAGCGCGACAGCGCAGCGGTGCGCGCGCGATTGGTGCTGGCACCGTCGAAGTTCAGTCCCGGCACCTCGCGTCCGCGCAGCAGCAATGTGACGCTCTGCGATGGACCATGCGCGATCGCGAGGCGAGCGCTGGCGATCGCCTGCACTGCATTCTCCTCGGGCGCGAGCCAGCGCACGCTGCCATCGAGCTGCTCGACGTCGGCGTTGCCAAAGCTGTCCGCGGCGGCGAGCGCGGCGCGCGTTGCGGCGCGACTCTCGACCACCGGCGGCGTCCCGTCCGCGCGCGGCACGGCGCCGCGGGTGGCCACGGCACCGGCGTCGGCGGCGGCCGTGACCAGCGTCAGCGGCGCCTCGCCAGCGAAGCGCGCGCCGGAGATCGCGATCTCGACCCGTCGATTCAGCGCCAGGCTGCCCGGATCATCGCCGGGTGCAAGCGGTTCATCAGGTCCCACGCCCTCGACCCGCAGCGCGTCCTCCGGCACGCCGAGCTGGCCTGCGAGGTACTCCGCGACGCTGCGCGCGCGCGCGGCCGACAGCGCGTAGTTGTCGGCAAAGCGCCCCTGGTTGCGACTCGAGATCGGCGTCTTGTCGGTATGGCCCACGGCGCTGATCGTCAGGCCGCGTGCACCGCGCCACTCGGCCGCGATCCGGTCGAGTTCGAGCCGATCCGGGCCGCGCAGCGTCGTTTCGAGCACGTCGAACTTCGGCGAGAACGTATAACGGCCGACGGCGTAGCGCGGCGCGCCGCGGCCGAGGCGGTTCTCGACCACGGCCGACCGCTGCC
>JBIITU010000317.1:0-4230 GCA_044340335.1 Steroidobacteraceae bacterium | reverse complement strand
TCCCCCGATGCGCTCGAACGGCTGCTGGGTTATGGCTTCCCCGGCAACGTCCGCGAGCTCGAGAACGTGCTCGAGCGCGCCATGACGCTGTGCACGGCGGGGCGAATCACGTCCGCTGACATCCAGCTGCGAGCCACCGCCAGACCACCTGCAATCGAGACAGGCAGCGCCTTCGGACCCGCTGCGGCGGCCCAGACGAATCACCCCGGCACCCCAGCGGCCCCGGCAATGCCGTCCGGCGCCGGTGCCAGCGCGGACGCGCTCGGTGAGCAGCTGGAGCACATCGAGCGCGCCGCCATCATCAGGGCGCTCGAACAGTCCCGCTACAACAAGACCGCAGCCGCCAAACTGCTGGGCATGACCTTCCGCGCGCTGCGCTATCGGATCAAAAAACTCGGCATCGAGTGACACAGCGCGTCACTTAGTGACGCGCTACGGCCGGGCGCGGCGAGTTGTGACCGCAGCTGGCGACAGCGTCGCAGTTCGCAGCCTTTTAAAATCAACAGCTTATATCGATGGCGCGGACTGGCACGGCGGTTGCTTATCTTCCGGCCAGGCGCAGCTCGTTCCCCCGTTCGGCGCAGGTTTTTGGTTCAACAACTTGGAGTTCCACGCAATGAAGACGATTCAGAAGGGTTTCACGCTTATCGAACTGATGATCGTGGTCGCCATCATCGGCATCCTGGCCGCGATCGCGATCCCGGCCTATCAGGACTACACGATCCGTTCGCAGGTCACTGAAGGCCTGAACCTCGCCAGCGCCGTCAAGGCGGGCGTGGCGGAAACCTTCGCGCAGACGGGCGAATGGCCGGCCGACCTCGATGGCGCCGGTGGCGACAACGACGCGGCGCCGTCGGGCAAGTACGTTGTCGGCATCACGGTCGATGACGGCACGATCGTTATCGAGTATGGCAACGACGCGAACGCCCAGCTGGTTGAGACGGGCGAAATCCTCGCCCTGCGCCCGCGCATCAGCGACAACAACGATATCGTGTGGCTGTGCGGCAACTACACCGGCGACGGCGTTGCCGGTCTGACGGACCCGGAGTCGGGCGAGTCGGCAGAAGTTGACACGACTGTCGACCCGAAGTACCTGCCGCAGTCCTGCCGCATCGACACCTGATGCTGGCCTGACATGCCGCACCTCCAAAGCGCGGCATGATCAAACCCCGGAAAGCCCCTCTTCGGAGGGGCTTTTCTTTTTGGGAGTCGGGTCACGCAGGGGGCGGTGCCGCTGTGCCACCATCGCTCAGATTTGACAATTGCCGCAAGGGTCGCAACCGTTAGACTATGCCCTCACTCCGAGCCCACTCCCCAGGCCTGACTGCATGAACGACAACGCTTCACTGGCGCTTGGCGGCCCGTCGCGTGGCGGCCTGGGCGGCCTGCCGCAGCGGCTCGTGCAGGATGGCCTCGTCGAAGAGGCCGCCATGCAGGCGGCCATCAACGACGCCCGCGACCGCAAGACCAGCGTCGTCACGCAGCTCGTGATCCGTGGCGCGGCCAATGCGCGCGACATCGCGATCGCCGCGGCCAACGAATTCGGCGTGCCGCTGATCGACCTCGACGCCGTCAGCATCGATCTCGACACCATCAAGCTCGCCGGCGACAAGCTGCTCGCCAAGCACCGCGTGCTGCCGCTGTTCCGCCGCGGCAAGCGGCTGTTTGTCGCGGTGTCGGATCCGACCATCCTGGGCGCGATCGACGAAATCAAGTTCGCGACCGGCATGAGCGTCGAGGCCATCGTCGTCGAAGACGACAAGCTGCAGAAGACGCTCGACAAGGCCATCGAGCAGGCCGACACGTCGATGCCGAACCTCGGCGACGACGAGGGCGTCGATCTCGAGAACCTCGAGGTCTCCGGCGGCGACCAGGAGCTCGAGGACGAATCGAGCGACGTCGAAGATGCGCCCATCGTCCGGTTCGTCAACAAGGTGCTGCTGGATGCGATCCGCCGCGGCGCCTCCGACGTCCACTTCGAGCCCTACGAAAAGATCTACCGCGTCCGCTACCGCGTCGACGGGGTGTTGAAGGAAGTGGCCTCGCCGCCCGTGCATCTCGCGCAGAAGATCGCGGCGCGCGTCAAGGTCATGTCGCGGCTCGACATCGCCGAGCGCCGCGTGCCGCAGGACGGCCGCATCAAGATGAAGCTGTCGAAGACGCGGGCGATCGATTTCCGCGTCTCGAGCTGCCCGACGCTGTTCGGCGAGAAAATCGTGATGCGTATCCTCGACCCGTCGTCGGCGATGCTCGGCATCGACGCGCTGGGCTATGAGCCGTTCCAACGCGACCTGTACCTGAAGTACCTCGCGAAGCCGCAAGGCATGATCCTCGTGACCGGCCCGACCGGCTCGGGAAAGACGGTGTCGCTGTATACGGGCATCAACATCCTGAATCGCGAAGACACCAACATCTCGACTGCGGAGGACCCGGCGGAAATCAACCTGCCCGGCGTCAACCAGGTCAACGTCAACGCGAAGGTCGGCCTGACGTTCGCCTCGGCGCTGCGCGCCTTCCTGCGCCAGGATCCGGACGTCGTCATGGTCGGCGAAATCCGCGATCTCGAGACGGCCGAGATCGCGATCAAGGCGGCGCAGACCGGCCACTTGGTGCTCTCGACGCTGCATACCAACGACGCGCCGCAGACGCTGACCCGCCTGATCGACATGGGCGTCAAGCCCTACGCGATCGCAACGTCGGTGAGCCTGATCATCGCGCAGCGTCTCGCGCGCCGGCTCTGCAACAGCTGCAAGCAGCTGGTCGAGATTCCGGCAGAGGCGCTGCTCGCCGAGGGCTTCCAGGAAGAAGACGTCGCCGCCGGCATCAAGCTCTATGCGCCCAAGGGCTGCACGAGCTGCACTGATGGCTACAAGGGCCGTTGCGGCATCTACCAGGTCATGCCGGTCACCGACGCGATCGGCCGCATCATCATGCAGGGCGGCAATGCGATCGACATCGCCGACGAGGCGAAGCGCGCCGGCATCTGGGATCTGCGCCGCGCGGGGCTCGAGAAGGTCCGTCAGGGCCTCACGAGCCTCGAAGAAGTCAACAGCGTCACCATCGACTGACCCCGTTCTCAAGGAAAGGCTGAACACCCATGGCACAGGCAGCCACGAGCACCCAGACCCTCAAGGCGATCCGCAAGGACATCGCCTTCACCTGGCAGGGCGTCGACAAGCAAGGCAAGCCCATCAAGGGCAAGTCATTCGCGCCCGATGAAAAGGCATTGCGCGCCGAGCTGCGTCGCCAGGGCATTGTGCTCAAGAAGGCGAGCAAACAGATCAACATGTTCAAGGGCGGCGGCAAGGTCAAGCCCGAGGACATTTCCGTGTTCAGCCGCCAGCTCGCGACCATGCTCGCGGCGGGCATCCCGCTGGTGCAGTCGTTCGAGATCGTCGGCAACGGCAACGACAACCCGGCGATGCAGAAGCTGATCCTCGACATCAAGGCCGATGTCGAGGGCGGCACCTCGCTGCACGAGGCGCTGGCGCGGCACCCGCTGTTCTTCGACGACCTGTACGTCAACCTTGTCGAAGCGGGCGAACAGGCCGGTGCGCTCGAGAACCTGCTGGACAAGATCGCGACCTACAAGGAAAAGACCGAAGCCCTGAAGAAGAAGGTCAAGAAGGCCCTGTTCTATCCGGCCGCGGTGCTGGTGGTCGCCATCATCGTGACGCTGATCCTGCTGATCTTCGTGATCCCGCAGTTCGAGTCGCTGTTCAAGGGCTTCGGCGCCGACCTGCCGGCATTCACGCAGTTCGTCATAAACCTGTCCGAGTTCGTGCAGGAGAAGGGGATCTTCATCGCGATGGTGGTCGGTGCGGCGGGCTATGCATTCTTCTACTTCAAGAAGCGCTCGAAGAAGATGCGCGAGGTGCTCGACCGCATCACGCTGAAGGTGCCGATCATCGGCCCGATCATGAACAAGGCGGCGATCGCGCGTTATGCGCGCACGCTGTCCACGATGTTCGCCGCCGGCGTGCCGCTGGTCGAGGCGCTGACCTCGGTCGCCGGCGCCACTGGCAACATCGTCTACGAAAACGCCGTGCTCGCGATGCGCGACGAAGTCGCGACCGGCACGCGCCTGCAGCAGGCGATGGAGAATACCGGCCTGTTCCCGAACATGGTGATCCAGATGGTCGCGGTCGGCGAGGAAGCCGGTGCGCTCGATGAGATGTCGGGCAAGGTCGCCACGTTCTACGAAGCCGATGTCGACAACGCCGTCGACAG
>JBIITU010000316.1:0-4235 GCA_044340335.1 Steroidobacteraceae bacterium | reverse complement strand
TGCCGGCAACGTGCCGGCGAGTTTCGTCGCGCCGTCGACGGCGGATGCCGCCGAGCAGTACCTGCGCCTGCGCGGCATTGCCCGGCTGGCGCTGACCGCGCTCGTGCTGATCGTCGCCGTGATCGCCATTTTCTGGGTCCGGGGGCGCATGACGCCGCAACTGCGGGCGCGCAACCAGGTCGAACGGGTCGTCGAGTGGCTGCTGTTCGGCGCTTCGAGCATCGCGGTGCTGACGACCATCGGCATCGTCCTGTCGGTCGTGTTCGAAGCCGCGCGCTTTTTTGCCATCGTGCCTGCGCATCAGTTCCTGTTCGGGCTCGACTGGAGCCCCCAGATGGCGATCCGGGCCGATCAAGTGGGTTCGTCGGGTGCATTCGGCGCGGTTCCGCTGTTCGCCGGCACATTGCTGATCTCCGCCATCGCGATGCTGGTGGCCGTGCCGATCGGCCTGTTCTCGGCCATCTACCTGGCCGAGTACGCGCAGCCGTCGATCCGCAAGATCGTCAAGCCGCTGCTCGAGGTGCTGGCGGGCGTGCCTACCGTCGTCTACGGGTTTTTCGCCGTGATCACCGTCGGGCCCATGCTGCGCACTTTCGGCGAATCCATGGGGCTGTCGGTCAGTGGCGAGAGCGCGCTGGCGGCCGGACTCGTCATGGGCATCATGATCATTCCGTTCGTTTCCTCGCTCGCCGACGACATGATCACCGCCGTGCCGCAGAGCCTGCGCGACGGCGCCTATGCGCTCGGTGCCACGCGCTCCGAGACGATCAAGCAGGTCGTGCTGCGCGCCGCGCTGCCGGGCATCGTCGGCGGCGTGCTGCTTGCGATCTCGCGCGCCATCGGCGAAACGATGATCGTCGTCATGGCGGCCGGTCTGTCCGCCAACCTCACCATCAATCCGCTCGAAGCCGTCACGACAGTGACGGTGCAGATCGTCACGCTGCTGGTCGGCGACCAGGAGTTCGACAGCCCGAAGACGCTGGCCGCGTTCGCACTCGGGCTGATGCTGTTCGTCGTGACGCTCGTGCTGAACGTCATCGCGCTGTATGTCGTGAGGAAGTACCGTGAACAGTACGAATGACGCCTCGCAAGCGGCGCCGCGCGCGTTGCGCACCGCCGCCGAGACCCAGGCGCTGGTTGCTGCCAGCATCCGGCGGCGCAACCGCGCCGAGACCCGGTTCCGCGCGTATGGCTTGCTGGCCGTGCTGTCCGGCATCACCTTCGTCGTGTTCCTGTTCGGCACCATCCTCGGGCAGGGCGCCTCCGTGTTCCGCCAGGCCTACATGCAGATCCCGGTGTTCCTCGATCCCGAGATCATCGATCCCGAGCAGACGCGTGACCCCGACGTGCTGCTCAGCGCCGATTACCAGGCGCTGGTCCGCGCCTCCCTGCGCGAGCGCTTCCCGGAAGTCGAAGGGCGCGCGAACCTGCGCGAGCTGTACGCCCTTGCGAGCAGTGCTGCTTCGATCGACCTGCAGCGCCGCGTGGTTGCCGAGCCGGCACTGCTGGGCCGAACACTCGAGTTCAAGCTGCTGGTGGACGACAACGTCGATTCGCTGCTGAAGGAGAAGGTGTCGCGCGATGCCAGTGAAGAGGAGCGGCGCCTGTCCGACCAGCAACTGGCCTGGATCGACGCGCTGGTCGAAGATGGCGCGCTGTCGCTGCGCTTCAACCGCGAGTTCTTCAGCAATGGCGACTCGCGGGATCCCGAACAGTCGGGCATACGCGGCGCGCTGACGGGTTCGCTGCTGACGCTGCTGATCACCCTGGTGCTGTCGTTCCCGATCGGGGTCGCGGCGGCCGTCTATCTCGAGGAATTCGCGCCGCGCAATCGCATCACGGACATCATCGAGGTCAACATCAATAACCTCGCAGCCGTGCCTTCGATCGTGTTCGGCCTGCTGGGCCTCGCCGTGTTCATCATCTTCTTCGGGCTGCCGCGCTCGGCGCCGCTGGTCGGCGGCTTCGTGCTGACATTGCTGACGCTCCCGACCATCATCATCGCGTCACGCGCCGCACTCAAGGCGGTGCCACCGTCGATTCGCGAGGCTGCGCTCGGCATGGGCGCCTCGCGCATCCAGACAGTCGCGCATCACGTACTGCCGCTGGCGCTGCCCGGCATGCTGACCGGCACCATCATCGGCATGGCCCGGGCGCTCGGCGAGACCGCGCCGCTGCTGATGATCGGCATGGTGGCGTTCATCGTCGACGTGCCGCAGGGCGTGTTCGATTCAGCCACCGCGCTGCCGGTGCAGGTGTTCCTGTGGTCCGACATGCCTGAACGCGGCTTTGTCGAGCGCACGTCCGGTGCGATCATCGTGCTGTTGGCCGTGCTGCTGCTGATGAACGCTACGGCGGTGATCCTGCGCAACAAATTCGAGAAACGCTGGTGAAGAACATGGAAACCGTGACCGAAACCTCTGCTGCGACGCCGTCTTCTGCCGCCGCAGGCGTTCCGCCTGCACGCCCGGCGGTCGCTCTGCCACCCGGCACGAAGACAGTCGGTACGGTCACGACGCCCGATCCGTTGATCACCTGCCGTGGCGTGGACGTGTTCTACGGCGACAAGCAGGCGATCCAGAACGTCAGCATCGATATCGCCCGCAAGCAGGTGCTGGCGATGATCGGCCCGTCGGGTTGTGGCAAGTCGACATTCCTGCGCTGCATCAACCGCATGAACGACACCATCCCCGGCGCGCGCGTGACGGGCGCGATCGCGATCGAGGGGCAGGACATACACGATCGCAAGGTCGACGTCGTGCAGCTGCGGGCGCGCATCGGCATGGTGTTCCAGAAGCCCAATCCGTTTCCGAAGTCGATCTACGAGAACGTCGCCTACGGCCCGCGCATCCACGGCCTCGCCGGCGATCGAGCCGAGCTCGACGAGATCGTCAACACGAGCCTGCGGCGCGCGGGTTTGTGGGAAGAGGTCAAGGATCGCCTGCAGCAGCCTGGCACCAGCCTGTCGGGCGGCCAGCAGCAGCGCCTGTGCATCGCGCGGGCGATTGCCGTCAATCCCGAAGTGATCCTGATGGACGAGCCCTGTTCGGCGCTCGACCCGATCGCCACGGCGCGCATCGAAGACCTCATGGACGAGCTGCGCGAGAGCTACGCGATCTGCATCGTCACGCATTCGATGCAGCAGGCGGCGCGCGTGTCGCAGCGCACGGCCTACTTCCATCTCGGCGATCTCATCGAGGTCGGCCCGACCGACAAGATTTTCACGAACCCGACGCACAAGCTGACCGAAGACTACATCACCGGTCGCTTCGGCTGACGCGCGCGGCGCCGCGCGGGGCGGGATGCGGATGAACGTCGACATCGAAGGGCACACGAGCCGCGCCTTCGACGGTGCGCTGTCGGCTTTGCACGTGCGCGTGGTCGAGATGGGGGGTCTCGTGCTGCTGCAGGCGCGCGAGGCGGCTCGCGCCTACACGGACTGGGACCAGACGGCTGCGCGCGGCGTGCTCGAGCGCGAGCGTGCCGTCAACGGCGACGCGGCGACCCTCGAAGTCGAAGCCCTGCAGCTCATCGCGCGGCGCCAGCCGATGGCCGCCGATCTGCGCGCCATCATTGGCATGACTCGCACCGTCGCGGAGCTCGAGAGGGCCGGCGATGAAGCCAAGAAGATCGCGCTGACCGTGGTCGGCGCTGCGGGACGAGGCGGCGAGCGGCCCGGGCCCGCAACCGCGCGCGATGCGCGCCACCTCGCGCAGCTCGCCGTCAACCTGCTGCGACTCGCCCTCGAGGCGCTGGATCGCCTCGATCATGCGACCGCGCGCGTCGTCGTCACCCGCGACATCGAGCTCGACGCCGAGTATGCGGCCGGCCTGCGACGGCTGTTGACGCGAGCCATGGAAGACAGCCGCCACTTTTCAGTCGCGCTGGAAGCGGCGTTCGTGCTGAAGTCGCTCGAGCGCATCGGCGACCACGCCCGCAATCTGGCGCGCGTCGCGCTGTCGATCCGGCGCGCCAGCGGCGTCGAGGGCGGTGTCGAGGGCGGCGACGAACGGGTGCCGTCAGTCGGCTGAGCGCAGAAGTTCGTTGATCGACGTCTTGGCACGGGTCTGCGCATCGACGCGCTTGACGATCACCGCGCAGTACAGCCCGTAGCGGCCGTCCTTCGAGGGCAGCGTGCCGGGCACGACGACAGACCCGGCCGGCACGCGACCCTGCAGGATCTGGCCGCTTTCGCGGTCGTAGATGCGCGTGCTCTGGCCGATGAACACGCCCAT
>JBIITU010000398.1:0-3294 GCA_044340335.1 Steroidobacteraceae bacterium | reverse complement strand
AGGTCGAGCGCATCCTGAACGAGCATTGGCCGCGCGGCAGCTTCAGCTTCGTCTTCGAAACCTTCGATGACCTGATTTCGAATCCCGAGTCCAATCGCATCGTCGGCGAGTTCGTGATCCGCAGGATGCTCGAGAACGTCAAGGATCCTGACGTCAAGAAGATGCTGACGCCGAAGGGCTATCCGTTCTTCTCGAAGCGCCCGCCGCTCGATCACGGCTTCTTCGAGACGTTCAACCGTGACAACGTCAAGCTCGTCGACATCAACGAGCGCGAACCGATCGTCGAGATCACCGAGACCGGGATTCGCACCACCAAGCAGCACTACGAGTTCGACATCATCGTGCTCGCGACCGGCTTCCAGGCCTACACCGGTGCCCAGGAAGCGTTGCCGATCCGCGGCGAGAAGGGCACGCTGCTGCGCGACAAGTGGGAAGACGTGTCGAGTTCGATCATGGGCGTCTTCGTGGCTGGATTCCCCAACCTGTTCATGATCACCGGCCCGCAGGCGCCGTTCGCCAACCTGCCTACATCGATCGAGCAGAACGCGATCTACATCGTCGATTGCATCAAGAAGATGCAGCGCGAGGGTTATTCGCTGTGCAAGCCCAAGCAGGATGCCGAAGAAGCCTGGACCGCGCACACGGCGGAGATCCATCGCATGACGCTGATGGACCAGGGCCACAAGGTGCACTCGTGGATGATGGGCGCCAACATCAACAACCGGAAACCGCGCGTGCTGATCTACTTCGGCGGTGCGAACGCGTATTACGACAAAATGCGCGCGTCGGTGGACGCCGGCTTCCCGGAGGTCGAGTTCGAGCGTCGCGCGGGCTGACCAACAGGGGCGCATCTGATTCATTGTTGGTGATCAACCCCGTGCTTTATGATTCCAGAATGCCCAAGGCAGTTACCCGTACCGGTTCGTCGCTACGTCGCAGGCAGGCTGATCGGACCGCGTTGTCCGATCGCCTGCTGACCGAAGCCGCGATCGAACTGCTGGTCAAGTTCGGAATCCAGGGCACGACGCTGCAGGCCGTGGGCGAGCGCGCGGGATACAGCCGCGGCCTGGCCACGCATCGCTTCGGTTCCAAGGCTGGCTTGTTCGGCAAGGTGCTGCAGGTCGCGAGCATGGACTGGCTCGAGCGCGTGCAGGCTGCAGTCGGCGAACGCGTCGGCGCGGATGCGCTGTGCGCAGCCACCGACGCCGCCGAGGCGTTCATCCGCGAGCGCCCGGAAGAAGTTCGCGCGATGTACCTGCTGTGGTTCCTCAGCATCGACCCCAGCGCGGATTACAAATCCAACATCGCCAGCGTGCACCATGCGCAGCGTCGCGACGTGGCGCGCTGGATTCGCGCGGGGCGCGCCGCCGGCACCGTCGAGACGCGCGTCGATGCCGAGCGCATCGCCGAGCAGTACGTCGCCTCGATGGCCGGCATCATCTACCAGTGGTTGGCGAATCCCGAGATGCCGCTGGCGACGATGTTCCGCCAGTTGAAATCCGACCTGCGCGCCCGACTCGAGAAAGCGCCGAAGCGCGTGGGCGCGTCGCGTCGCGCCGCGCTGCAAGCCTAGCTCCGCGCGCCATGAGCGGTGTCACGCGCTCCGACTCGGCGCAGCCAGTCAGGTCCGACCTCGATATAGATGCCGGCAAGCTTGCCGGATGGCTCGAGGCCGCCGTGCCGGGCTTTCGCGGGCCGCTGCAGTTGCAGCAGTTCACCGGTGGACAATCCAACCCCACGTATCTGCTGACGGCGCACAGCGGCAAGTACGTGCTGCGGCGCAAGCCGCCTGGCCAGCTGCTGGCCTCAGCCCATGCCGTTGATCGCGAGTATCGCGTGCTGCGCGCGCTGCATGGCCACGGCGTGCCGGTGGCGGCCGCGCTGGCGCACTGCACGGATGTCGGCGTCGCGGGTACCGAGTTCTACGTCATGGAGTTCATCGCCGGCCGGGTGTTCTGGGACCCCGCCTTCGGCGACGTGCCGGCCGGCGAGCGGCGCCAGTACTTCGATGCGATGAACCAGGCGCTCGCGAACCTGCATCGGCTCGACTACGCCGGTCTCGGGCTCGCCGACTTCGGTCGTCCCGAGCGCTATGTCGCGCGCCAGGTGGCGCGCTGGACGCGCCAGTACCTCGAAGACGAAGCCGGTGGCCGGGTTGCCGAGATGGATCGCCTGATCGAGTGGCTGAAGACCTTCGCACCGCGCGACGAGTCCACCAGCCTCGTGCATGGCGATTACCGCGCCGACAACCTGATCTTCCATCCCACCGAGTCGCGCGTGATCGCCGTGCTCGACTGGGAACTCGCGACACTCGGCGATCCGCTCGCCGACTTCGCCTACCACCTGCTGATGTACCACATGCCCACGCTCGCATTTCCGGGGTTGCTGGGCCGCGATCTCGCCGCGCTGCAGTTGCCGAGCGAGAGCGAGTATGTCGCCGCCTACTGCGCGCGCACCGGCCGTGCAGGCATACCCGATCTCGATGGATATCTCGCGTTCTGCCTGTTCCGGCTGGCGGCCATCTTCCACGGCATCCGCAGTCGCGTCGTGCGCGGCACCTCGGTCAGCGACAAGGGTCGGGAGTACGCGAAGCATGTGGAAGCGCTCGCGGACCTCGGCTGGAAGCACGCGCAGCGGGCGGAGAGGAAGCGCTAACGCGCCGGCATCGCCTCTGCATGCGAATGGGGTCATCATGTGGCCTCAGACGCGGAGGACGAATGAACAAGACTGCTTCAGTACTCGGCGTGTCGATGCTACGGGCGCTCGGCCTCATGGGCGTTCTTGCGCTGGCGGGCTGCGCCAGTTCCGGCGGGCTGGTCGTAAGCCCTGAGTCAGAGCCCTTCAACGGGCTGAAACACTTGGTCAAAGAGGTCGCCGACGCGCAAGGCGGTGCCAGAGCTTCCGGTGTCGTGCATGTCATGCTGATCCATGGCATGAGTGCTGAGGATGATCCAGCCTACCTCGACATCATCAACATGCTGCGCCGGGAGCTCGACGCAGATCCGACAGAGATACAGTGGGTCGATTTGCAAAGGTACCCTGAAGCGCTTGGCCGGGTCCGCCTCGGCGGGGAAGCGGTGTGGCCCTCGCCAGCAGAGCAAGAGCGTGACGCGCCGCGACTGCGCACCGCGACATTGACGCTGGGAAACGGCGTTGAACTGCAACTGCACGCGTTTGATTACTGGCAGGCATTGGCAACGCTCAAGTGTCGGTACCTGATCGGGCCGGATGCGTCTCTGGTCGGATCCAGCAAATTGAGCGAGCGCTGCGCTCCACATATCACACGGACCTCCG
>JBIITU010000315.1:0-4239 GCA_044340335.1 Steroidobacteraceae bacterium | reverse complement strand
CACTTTCTTCGGCAGGCCCTGCAGCGAACTTTCGATGCGCTGGACGATTCTTGCCAGTGCCTCGACGTAGCCAGGATCCGCGCTCGCATCAGGCCGCATGGGCCACCTCCCCCAGCAGCATCGGCACGAAACGCGACGGCTCGACCGGACTGCGGTGCAACCAGCCCTCGAACACTTCGGGCGTCGTCATGCCCGGGTGCAGCGCTTCCGCGAGTTCGAGATACCGGCGCCGCTCGAACCCGGGCAGGCTCGCGAGCATCGTGGCGAGCCCCGCCATGAAGTAGGGCGACCCGCGCTGCAGCCATGCTCGCGGCTCGAGCGTGCGGCTCGCGAGGAATCGCAGCAGGCGCTCCTCGTCTTCACGCGACAGGCTCTCGGGCCAGTGCGCCGCCGAAACACGCGCGGCCGCGCCCGCCCAGCTGAGCTCGAGGGTGGCACCGACTACGGCGGCGAGCTGCGTCAGGGTGTCGAGATCGCAGGAGCTACGGTCCTTCAGGCGCGCGAGTGTCTCGGCACGCACACCGGCGCGCGCTGACCACTGCGCATCGGAAAGACCCTGGGCGCGGGCTTCCCGGCGCAGGTCGGACAGTAAAAGCTGCAGCGGCTCTATTGACTTTGACATCAATACTACCTTAGCGGTATTGATCTTTAAGTCAATGCCCTTACTTCACAAATCCCAGCACCCGCCGCATCGACGCCGGCACCTCCGCCCCGCAGGCCTCGCGCCGCACCAGTGGCAGCACGCCCTCGCAGAGCTTCTTGCCAAGCTCGACGCCGTACTGGTCGAACGCGTTGATGCCCCAGATCACGCTCTGCGCGTAGACCTTGTGCTCGTACAGCGCGACCAGCTGCCCGAGCGTGAACGGGTCGAGCCGCCGGAACGCGAGGATGGTGCTGGGCCGGTTGCCTTCATGGATGCGCTGCGCGGGAACACCCTGCTGGCCGCGCATGAATGCCTCGGCCTGCGCGAGGCAATTGGCGATCGCAAGCTGCTGGTGCTCGGGTCGCCCGCAGGAGGATTCCGCCCCGAGGAGGAAATCGAGCGCGGCGCGCGGCGTGCCCTGGTGCAGCAGCTGGAAGAACGAATGCTGCGCGTTGTTGCCGGGCTCGCCCCACACCACCGGCGCGGTCTCGTGGTCGAGCGTCTCGCCGGCAGTGTTGACGCGCTTGCCGTTGCTCTCCATGTCGAGCTGCTGCAGGAACGCGGCGAAGCGATGCAGCCGCGAGTCGTACGGCAACACGGCTAGCGTCGGCAGCTGCAGGAAGTTGATGTTCCAGATGCCAACCAGCGCCATCAGCACGGGCATGTTCTGCGCCCACGGCGCGCTGCGCACGTGCGCATCGATGGCGGCGGCACCGGCGAGCAGTTCGCCGAAGCGGCGCGCGCCGATCGCGATCGCGGTCGCGACGCCGATCGACGACCACATCGAATAGCGGCCGCCGACCCAGTCCCACATCACGAAGCGGTAATCCGGATGCACGCCGAAAGCGTCCATGGCCGCCGCGTTGACGGACACGGCCGCGAAGTGCTCGCGCACGGCAGCCTCACCGAGTGCGGCAGCGAGCCAGGCGCGGGCGCTGCGCGCGTTGGCGAGCGTCTCCTGCGTCGTGAAAGTCTTCGAGCAGATCACGAACAGCGTCGTGGCGGGGTCTGCCGCCGACAGCGCATCGGCCAGGTCGCAGCCGTCGACGTTCGACACGAAGCTGACGCGCGGGCCGTCGGCATGCGCGCGCAACGCCTGCACGGCCATGCAAGGCCCGAGATCGGAGCCACCGATGCCGATGTTGACGACATGCGTGAACGCGCGACCCGCGCTGCCGCGCACGCCACCGCTGCGGACAGCCTCGGCGAACGCCAGCATGCGCGCTCGCTCATCGAGCACGACCTGCGCGATGCCCGCGCCCCACGGGTTCGCGGCGGCGTCAGTCGCCGGCGCCCGTGCGCCGCGCAGCGCGACGTGCAGCACCTGGCGCTGCTCGGTCACGTTGATGACATCGCCGCGGAACATCGCCTCGATGGCGCTGCGCAGGCCGCGCTGATCGGCGAGACGGCACAGCGTGGCGACCACCTCGGCATCGAGCCGCTGGCGCGAAAGATCCAGCAGCAAGCCTTCGGCCTCGACGGCAAGTGCATCGGCGCGGGACGGATCCTTCGCGAATGCCTGCGCGACGGACATCTCACCGCGCTCGCGCGCGAGCCGGCCGAGTTCGTGCCAGGCGGCGGTCTGCGTCACGGCGCCCATGCTGCGCTCCTCAGGAGTAATAGCCGGCGATGCAGTCGACGACGTACTGCAGCTGCGGCCTGGTGAGCTCGGGGAAGATCGGCAGCGCCAGGGTTTCCGCGGCGGCGCGCTCGGACTCGGGGAAGCTGCCCATGCCCTGCCCGAGGTAGGCGAAGCACTGCTGGAGGTGCAGCGGCACGGGGTAGTAGATCTCGCTGCCGACGCCGCAGGCGGTCAGGTGCTTCTTCAAGCCGTCGCGATCCGGCACGCGGATCACGAACTGGTTGTAGATGTGCCGCGCGCCCGGCGGCGCGGTGGGCAAGGTCACGCGGCCCTTCAGCCCTGCCTTCTCGAACGCGCCATAGTAATAGCAGGCGTTCTCCTGCCGCGCGGCGGACCAGGCATCGAGATGCCGCAGCTTGATGACGAGCACGACCGACTGCAGCTCATCGATGCGGAAGTTGCCGCCGACGAGCTGGTGGTAGTACTTGGGCTCCATGCCGTGCACGCGCAGCATCGCAAGCTTTGCGGCGAGCGCGGCATCGTTGGTCACGCACATGCCGGCGTCGCCGAAGGCGCCGAGGTTCTTGGTCGGGAAGAACGACAGGCAGCCGATGTCGCCGATGCTGCAGGCGCGCCGCCCGGCGGCGTCGGCCGCGCCGATCGCCTGCGCGGCGTCTTCGATGACCCGCAGTCCGAACTCGCGCGCGAGCGGCATGAGTGCATCCATGTCGGCCATCTGCCCGTACAGGTGCACCGGCATCAGCGCCTTCACGACCGTGCCCGAGGCGCGATGCACGAGTTGCCCATTGCGCCGCTCGCAGTCCTCGCGCAGCATTTTCGCGATGGCGGGAATCGACAGGTTGAACGTGACCGGATCGATGTCGACGAACAGCGGCCGTGCGCCGACGCGCGCGATGGTGCCCGCGGTTGCGAAGAACGTGTAGGGCGTCGTGATGACGGCATCGCCAGCCCCGATGTCGAGCGCCATCAGCGCGACCAGCAATGCATCGGTGCCCGACGACACGCCGATGCCGTGGGCGGTCTGGCTGTAAGCCGCGACCGCGGCTTCGAGTTCGCGCGTGCCGGGGCCGAGAATGAAGGCCTGCGAATCGCAGACTTTCTCGATGGCGGCATCGATCTCGGCTTTCAGCGCCCGGTACTGGGGCTTCAGGTCGAGCAGCGGCACCTGCATCGCAGGCGTGGGCATGGAAGGCATGGCGGGCTCCGTGCAGAGTAGCCCCCATACTATCAGGCAGCTGTCAGGCGCTGCCCGCCTCGCCGGCGGCTGCCCGAAACAGCACCTTCCCGCCGCTCGCCTTGGCGACGCGCTCGAGCAGTGCCTCGTGCGCCGCCAGCTCCGCCGCACTGGGCGCGCGCACGATCAGCGCTTCGGCCGGCCGCTGCCAGCGCGGGGGTTGCGGCGCGTCGTTCTGGCCGCGGCGCTGCGTCGATTCATCGTGCAGTGCGAGCGCGCTCTGCCCGCCTGTCATCGCGAGGTACACATCGGCCAGCAACTGCGCGTCGAGCAGCGCGCCGTGCAGGTCGCGGCCGGAGTTGTCGATGCCGTAGCGCTTGCACAGCGCGTCGAGCGAGTTGCGCTGCCCGGGATGCAGCGAGCGCGCGAGCCCGAGCGTATCGAGCACGCGGCACAGGTCGGCGACGCGCCGCGCTTCGCCCTCGAGCCGCGCGAGCTCGGCGTTCAGGAAGCCGATGTCGAAAGCCGCGTTGTGGATCACGAGTTCGGCGCCGGCGATGAACTCGAGCAGCTCGGTCGCGATTTCGCGGAACTTCGGCTCGCCCTCGAGCTGCGCGCGCGAAATGCCGTGCACGGCCTGTGCGCCTTCGTCGATCTCGCGTTCGGGGTTCAGGTAGCGGTGGAAGCGCCGCCCCGTGACGCGGCGGTTCAGCAACTCGACGCAGCCGATCTCGATGATGCGGTGGCCCTGCTCGGCTTCGAGGCCGGTGGTTTCGGTGTCGAGGATGATCTGGCGCATGCGCCGCGATCTTACGCTAG
>JBIITU010000312.1:0-4259 GCA_044340335.1 Steroidobacteraceae bacterium | reverse complement strand
TCCGGAAATCAGGCCGCGACGCTCGAGGTCGCGGACCCGCGCCCAAGAGGGTGTCTTGGAAAGACCGACCTCCGATCCCAGTTCCGAAAACGACAGCCGCGCGTCTTTCTCGAGCGCGGCGAGGATCCTGTGGTCGGTCCGCTTGCGCTGTGTGCTGCCCGGGACGGCGGCGCGCGCCTGGCTCCGGTTTTTCCCGCGTCGGTTCATGGTCACGGCAATCTACCTCATCGTTCCGTGAAAGCCCAGTTTTCAGCACGAACGTTCTGCCAACGGTCTTCTTGGATGGGGCGATCAGGATATTGTTCTGGCGGCTGCGACCGACAATGGCTGCGTGATCCATCGGCATGCCCGTTGCGCACGCCACCACCAGAGAGACCGACTTGTCGCAGGATCTTCGGCCGCACCCGGCATTCGCCATCCCGAAAACCGGGACATACCTGCTTGCACATTCGGTCGGATGCATCACGCACGAAGCCATCCGTCAGCTCCAATCAAGCTTCATCGACCCCGTCTTGCGATCCGGTGCGGGCGCCTGGCCGCAATGGCTCGAAGGCGTGGATCAGTTTCGACACGCGCTTGCCCGATTCTTCGGTGGCCTGGCGGCGGAGTATTGCCCGCAACCGAGTGTTTCAGCCGGACTGGCCAACGTGCTGTCGGCGATGCCACAACAGGATCCCGGACGCCGGGTCTGGTTGGCGTCCGAGGACGCATTTCCCTCCATTGGATTCGTACTGCAGCAGGCGCAGCGGCTCGGGTACGAACTCAGGCTGATTCCCCGTCATCGTCGCCCCGATGATCTCGAGACTTGGGCGGCTGCCATTCAGCCCGATGTCTGTGGTGTGCTGATCACCCACGTGCACTTCAACAGCGGACGTGTCTCGCCGGTTCGTGCGATCGCTGAACTCTGCCGCGCGCGCGGCGTGACCACCGTGCTAGACGTCGCACAGTCCGCCGGCATCGTGCCGATCGACGTGCGCGCCCTCGGCGCCGACGTCGTGCTGGGTAGCTGTGTCAAATGGCTGTGTGGTGGGCCGGGGGCAGGCTTCCTGTGGATCAGGCCGCCTCTGTTGTCGACGATGGATCCTTCAAATGTAGGCTGGTTCTCGCATGAAGCGCCGTTCGAGTTCGATATCCGTTCGTATCGCCATGCGCCGGACGCGCGTCGCTTCTGGGGCGGAACACCCAGCATCGCTCCCTACGTGATGGCGACGGCAAGCCTCGGCGTTCTGCAGGAGATCGGGATCGAGCGACTCGTCAGCCACAACCGGCGTCTGACGGAGGCGATGAAGACGAAGCTGCCACACGACTGGCAGGACACGATTCCCAGGCATCCGATCGGCGGAACCCTCTGTCTCGACTTGGGCGGCGAACGGGAGGGCGTTGAGGCGCAACTCACCGCAGCCGGCATCCAGTCGGATCACCGCGGCTCGGTGCTGCGGATCTCCTTCCACATCTGGAACACGGACGAGGACGTGGCTCTCGTGGCGCAGTCCTTTCCGCGGCGGGCAACACGTGCCCTGCTCTAACCTGAAATCCTGAGGCCTCTCCGTGAGTCAAGCTGCTGCATTCGAGAACTGGATCCGTACGTCGTTCGTCGAGATGAACACGGAACTCGAAGAGCTGTACTTCGCCCAGGAGAGCCGCACCAAGGTCATCGGTGTCGGAGATCGAATCAAGCGCACGCTCTGCGATGAAGGTCGCGGTTACATCGTGGCGCTCGTACACGAGGGAAACACCGGTGACGGGTTCGAGAGTGCGTTCGGCGTGCTGGGCAACGTCGGGATGTATCTGGGGGCGCTGCGGCGCCACGAGCTGACCAACCCTGCGCGCGAGGAGCGCTCGCCGTTCCCGGAGGCGTCGTGCCTGGCGCTGCATGTCGGTGCTTCGCTGGGCGTTGCGCCGCGGTTCTCGACCGGACACCTCGCCACCCACAACAAGGCGGTCGCCGGTGTCCGGAAAAGCTTCACGTCGTTGCACGATGAGTTCGTGTTCATCGATGAGAACACGCGGGGCATTCTTCTGCTGCAGACGGTGGCAGACGCACTCTGCCGCATCGTGCACCTGGGCGTGACGAGTCCCGTCGTCGACGTGATGTTCGACACCGCGAGCGCGGCGATGCGAGGTGTGCTGCGGCACAACGAAGCACTGTTCCGCGACCTCGACGTGCAGCGTTTTTTCTTTTCTGTGCGTCCGTACTACAAGCCCTACCGCGTCGGCCGACAGGAATATCGGGGCGCGAACGCGGGCGATTTTTCCGGAATCAACGAGATCGATCTCGTACTGGGCCTTTGCCGCGCGAGCGACCCTTATTACGCGCAGCTGCTGGTCGACAAGATGCTGTTCATGATGCCGGGGGACCAGGCCAGGCTGCGTGAATGCATGACCTACCGAAGTCTGCTCGACGAACTGCTGGCCGTTCCGGCGGCTCACCAGTCGCGCGACTGGTTTCAGCGTAGTGCGGTCGCCTACCTCGACCTCTGCGAGCTCTTCGGCCAGTACGCCGCGCAGCACCACGACCAACTCGTCAGTCGATTCATCGAGATGCCCGCTTCAAACCTGCCGCCTGATCAGCACGAAGGCCTCACCGCAAGCGGGCCGCCGCTGCCGGTGCTCCTGCGGTCACTGGAAGTATTGCGTGACATGAGGCTCGCCGCGAACCGAACCGACATCGTCAGCCGTTTCGATGATCTGTCGACCCTCCGTCGGCGGGTCCGCCAATCAGATGCCGCACGATCAACCCCAACCTGACCAAGGATCCAAGACATGACCGAAAACGTACTGGCTGCCCTGCTGGCGCAACTCGCCTCGAGTCGAATCCGGGTCATCGACCTCACGCAAACGCTGTCGCCGGAGTTCCCAACGCTCGAACTGCCCCCGGACTTCGGTCAGTGCGCACCGCTGCGCGTCGAGACCGTCTCGGAGTACGATGACCGGGGCCCTGCCTGGTATTGGCGGAACTTCTCCTGCAACGAGCACACCGGGACGCATTTCGATGCACCGATTCACTGGATCACGGGCCGCGATCTTGCCCGCAACTCGACCGACACGATTCCGGTGGAGCATCTGGTGGGGCAAGCGTGCGTGATCGACTGCGTTGCCGAGTCGGCCGCCGACCCTGACTTCCTCATGACCCGGCAACACATCGAGCAGTGGGAAGCAACGCACGGCCGGATCGGCAAGGACACCTGGGTGCTGATGCGGACGGACTGGTCAAAGCATGCGACGACACCTCTGTACCGCAACATGAACGCGACCGGCCAACATACGCCGGGACCGACTGCGGATGCCATCCAATGGCTTGTGGAGCAACGCGGAATTCGCGGCTTTGGAACGGAAACCATCGGGACTGACGCCGGGCAGGCGCACATGATGACTCCCCAGTACCCTGCGCATCATTACCTGCACGGCGCTGGACGTTACGGGCTGCAGTGCCTGACGAATCTCGATCAGTTGCCGCCCACGGGCGCAGTACTCATATGCCCGCCCCTCAAGCTCGAGCGAGGTTCGGGCAGTCCACTGCGGGTGCTGGCACTGGTGACGCGATGAACGAGAGCCTGAAGGCAGCTCCGTCGGAACGCACCGGCCTGCGCCTCCCAACGCTCGCAGAGATCGAGGCGGCCCGAGGCCGCGTCGCGCCTTTCGTACTGCCGATACCGTTGATACCGCTCGACGTGGACGACGCCCCGGCGCGCATCCACCTGCAACTGGAGAACCTTCAGCCCGTCGGCTCATACAAGCTGCGAGGCGCAGGCAACGCCATTCTCGGCACGGACCCCGCGATCCTCAAGTCCGGTGTCGCGACCGTCAGCGCGGGGAACCTCGGCCAAGGCGTGGCCTGGTTCGCGCGCAGGTTGGGATTCCCATGCCTGATTCTGGTCCCGGATCACGCACCGGAAGCCAAGGTGAATGCGCTGCGCCGGTACGGCGCGGAGGTCCGCCGCATCACGCTGGACGATTGGTGGAGAATCATGAGCACCGGCGTACTGCCTGGCTACGACGGATTCTTCCTCCATGGCGTATTCGATCAACGCGTAATGGCGGGCTACGGCGCGATCGGCCTCGAGCTTCTCGAGCAGGTACCGAATCTCGACGCAGTGGTCATTCCGTTCGGCGGCGGCGCGATGACTTGCGGCATCGCCGCGGCACTCAAAGCACACAATCCGAAGATCGCGATCTATGCCTGCGAAGTCGAAACCGGCGCACCGCTCAAGGCGGCCCTCGACAAAGACTCTCCGGTCGAAGTCGAATACACGCCAAGC
>JBIITU010000378.1:0-3533 GCA_044340335.1 Steroidobacteraceae bacterium | reverse complement strand
GAGCGTCGAGCAGCGGGTCGCGCTGCGCTATTCTCGCGCGCAAATGACGATCCCGGACGAAGACAGCCCTGCCGCCGCGGCGGCCGCCGTGCCTGCGCCGCTGACGCTGAACCCGATCGGCTACGTACGCACGGCGCTCGAGACGCGGGTCGAGGCCGCGCGCCAGCCGCGCGCCGCCGGCGATGTGACGGGCCGCATCGAGTTGTTGCCTGGCCGGCACTTCGAGCATGCGCTCGAGGACCTCGCCGGCTGGGAGTATATCTGGGTGCTGTTCTGGTTCGACCGCAACGCTGGCTGGCGTCCCAAGGTGCTGCCGCCACGCAGTCGCAGTGGCCGCAAGGGCGTGTTCGCCACGCGTTCGCCGCATCGTCCGAATCCGCTGGGCATGTCGGCCGTGCGACTCGAACGCATCGAGGGGCTGACGCTGCACATCCGCGACGTCGACATGCTCGACGGCACACCGGTGCTCGACATCAAGCCGTACGTCGCCTACACCGATGCGATCGCGACGGCGCGCAGCGGCTGGCTCGAGGATGCGCCGCAAGCCGCGGACCCGCGCGAGGCATGGCACGTGGAGTGGACGCCGCAGGCCGCGGAGCAGGCGGCCTGGGTCGAGGCACACACGGGTCTGGCGCTCGCGCCGCGCGCCGCTGCCACGCTCGCGCTCGGACCGCAGCCGCATCCGTATCGCAGGATCCGGCCCGTCGCGGATGGCTTCGTGCTCGCCGTCAAGGAATGGCGCCTGCAGTTCACGGTGGCCGAGCGGCAGGTGTGTGTGTGCGAGGTGCGTTCGGGGTATCGCGCCGCGCAGCTCGCCGGCACGGATGACCGTATCGTGAATCGCGCTGCCCACCTCGAGTTCCAGGCGCGCTGGCCTGGTTGAACGCGCCGCAATGCACGCCGTTTCTTTTCTACAACACTGCAGCGCGTTTGCGCGCTGAGCCCCGGCGTTGGGCGCTGACTTGCGCCTATTCGCTGACGTGATTCCAATATTGGATCGGGGATGGGGAACCCCTCTGTTATGGTCCGACCGAGCGTTGACTCATAACAACGATGGCTTGGGGGGTTTACCTGATGATCGTGCGAAAACTCTTGTTGTCGACCTGTTCTACGGCTGCGCTGTTGGCGTCCGCGCCACACGTCGTATCGGCCCAGGACAGTGCCGGCGGTCTCGATGAAGTCGTCGTGACGGCGCGCAAGCGCGCTGAAGACATCCTGCAGACGCCGCTCGCGATCACGGCGGTCACAAGTGAGGACCTCGAGGCGAAGGGCATCACGTCCTTCAACCAGCTCGTCGAAAGCACCCCGGGCGTCAATCTTTCGAACGCATCCTCAGGCGCGGGACGCAGTGACCGCTCGTTCCAGCAGATCACGCTGCGCGGCATGGTGCCCTCCAGCACGCAGTCGACCCTGACGTCGACTTTCATCGACGGCGTGCCGGTGGCTTCGCCCTCGGCGATTGCCAGCGTGGCCGATCCGGCTCGCGTCGAGATCCTGAAGGGACCGCAGGCTGCCTATTTCGGCCGCAACACTTTCGCTGGCGCCATCAACGTGGTCAACAAGGACCCGGGCGACGTGTTCGGCGGCTCCCTGTTGCTGATGGGTGGCAACCGCAGCAACCTCGATTTCACGGGCTCGGTGCACGGGCCGCTCGGCGAGAAGTTCGGCTTCCGGCTCAACGCCAAGTACTTTCGCAAAGATGGGTCGTACCAGAACGCCGCGAATCCGGGCGAGACGCTCGGCGACCAGCAGACCCAGACCGTCAGCCTGCTGCTGACTGCGAAGCCGGTCGAGAACCTGTCGGCCAAGCTGTTCCTGCTGCATTCCGAGGACGACGACGGTGCGCCGGCGCAGGGCCTGATCTCGGCCTACGAGATGCGCGCCAACAATGGCCTCGTCAACTTCCCGGCGGCGAGTGGCAGCTCGGCCGGCACGATCATTCTCGAGAACCAGTCCAACTGCACGCTGAGCGGCTTTACGCTCGGTCGTCTGGCCACCGAGGCGCGCGTGTCGCGTCCGTTCATCTGCGGCGCCGTGCCCGGTCTCAGCTCCCGCACACCCGCGCAGAACACGACGCTGCCGGCGAACCTGCTTGGCAACTCCGTGGCGGACCCACGCCTGCGCATCGTGTCACCCGCCAACGGTGCCAAGGACTTCGGGCTGGTGCGGAAGTATCAGCATGCTCACCTGAACATCGACTACGAATTCGGCGACAGCGGCTTCACGCTGTCTTCGCTGAGTGGCCTGAACGCAGAGTTCTACAGCCAGATCCAGGACCTCGACAACTTCGATTCTCGCGCGCTCAGCAACACGGTGCTAGGGCCTGCCGGTAATCCTGGCGGTGCCAATCCCAATCTGCTCCTGTACTGGGATTTCCCGTTCATGGTGGAGCGCGAGACCTACGACTTCTCGCAGGAACTGCGCCTCGCGTATGACAAGGACGGAGCCTTCAGCGGCGTCTTCGGCATCAGCTACCTGAAGACCAACGTCTGGAACGACCTGATCAACCTCGGCGGCGAACTGCGCACGGCCCTTGGCGCGCGCAATGCCACCAGCAGCGCCGGCAAGAACGAGGTCGAGACCAAGGGCGCCTTCTTCGGCGCGACCTACAAGTTCACCGATGCGTTGAAGGTCAGCCTCGAAGGCCGCTATCAGGAGGACTACGTCGTCGGCCGCACGAGCTCGGCGCCGATGGGTGCGACAGTCAGCACCGCCGCGGCGACCGCCTTCGGCATCCCGGCGGGCTTTTACGGCCCGCTCGCGCAGCTGGTCGACGAGACCTACAAGGAATTCCTGCCGCGCCTGATCGTGCAGTACGACTTCAATGACGACCTCATGGGGTATGCCTCGTACTCGAAGGGCGTCAATGTCGGCGCGAACACGTTCAATACGGCGTTCCTGTCGCTGCCGCCGTTCGCGATCGATATAGCCATCAACGAGCTTGGCCTGTCGGTCGTGCAGAAGCCCGAGAAGCTGACGAACTACGAGATCGGACTGAAGGGCACGCTGGCCGACGGCAGGGTCCGGTTCCAGAGCGCCATCTACTATGCGATCTGGGAGGACCAGCTCAACAACCGCAGTCGCACGGAGCTGGACCGGCCGATTGCACAGGGTGGCAACGGCACCAGCACGCCGCTCCAGATCACCGGTTTCGCCAATACGGGTGAGACGAAGCTCACGGGTATCGAACTCGAGGTCACTGCCAGGCCCACCGATAACCTCGAACTCAGCATCGCGGGCGCGATGAACGATTCGGATATCCAGAGCTTCTCGAATCCGCTGGTGTCGCAGCTGTCCGGCGTCATCGGCGACGGCTTCTCCGGCAAACAGCTGCCGCTCGCGTCGAAGTACTCGGCCAACCTCAGCGCGCAGTACGGCACGTCGATCAGCGCCTGGGAAGACGGCTCGTGGTTCGTGCGCGGTGACCTGTCTTGGAAGGACAAGCAGTTCCTGAATCCCGCCAACATCACGTGGATCGAGGCGCGCACGGTCGTCAACTTCCGTGCCGGCATCACGCGTGGCCCGCTGTCGGT
>JBIITU010000311.1:0-4279 GCA_044340335.1 Steroidobacteraceae bacterium | reverse complement strand
TCCAGCTTGTCGAGTGCTGCGGACGAGAACGCCGAAATCGCGATTGGCACGTCCTGCACGGACTCCTCGCGCTTCTGCGCCGTGACGATCACTTCCTCGAGCGCCGGCTCGGCTCCAGGAGGTGTCTGGGCGGAAACAATCGTCGGCAACCCGGCAGCGAGCATGCTCACCATGCAGTTTCGGCTCGCGTTCATTCTTGCTTTCATGATTCCTCCAGAATCAAGGACTGATCGTGGCTACTTGAGCCTAGAACTGGGCGCTCACGGTTACGCCAAACGTCCGCGGCTCGTTCACGATGCACTGCGCCGCCTGCACGCCCAGATCCGCCGCGTTGGTGCAGAAACGCTCGTCGCCGAGGTTCTTGCCCCAGATGCCAAGGCGGAACTTCTCTTCGGCCCCGATCTTCCAATCGACGCGGGCATCGGCGGTGGTACGCGACCCCGTCGACAGCGCATTCGGCAAGTCGAAGTACTGTTTGGTCACATGGCTGGCGCTCACCTCGGCCGCAATCGACCCGGCCGCCAGCGGCCACTCCTTCCGCACGGCAAACGTGCCGTTGAACTCAGGGGTCTGCAGCATCTCGTTACCGGAGAAGTCCCCAGCGTCCGTCAGAAGGGTGTCGTACTTGGCGTCCAGGAATCCAATGCCGGCCGAGAACGTGAGGCCTGCCGCTGGAACCCACTGCCACTCGACCTCGACGCCGTTGATCGTCGACTCGGCGGCGTTGTACAGGAACGCGAGTCCGTCGCGAACGATGAAGAGCTGCTGATCCGTGTAGTCGTTGCGGAACAGGGCGAGATTGAGCTGCATACGTCCGTCCAGGAATCGGGTCTTGGCGCCAACCTCAAACGTGGTCAACTCTTCGGGCTCTACGCCCTGCGCGAACGCCTCAGCCTGAAGCGGATCGGCAAGAAGCGGGCCCGCTGCGAGATTTATCGCACCTCCCTTGAAGCCTCGCGACACGCTGCCGTAGACCAGCACGTCCTCGCTGGGCTTGAAGTTGAGACCGACCTTGCCACCGAAGTTGCTCCAGCTCTGGTCGAACGGAACAGGCGCAGTGAGCGTCGCATCGCCAAAGCGCGCCGCGGCATCGCGATCGATCAGCGCGCCGAGGGGCGGAATGCCTCGTCCTGCCAGGTCATCGAAGGCCGCATACCCCGTGCCGAGCCCTTCCTTGCTCTCTTTCGAGTATCGACCACCGATGCTCAGGCTCCAGCGATCGTCGAACTCGTAGTCGACCTGCGCATAGCCGGAATAGATGGTGTTGGTCTGCTCGTACGCAGTTGCGATGAAGACATCGAAGTCACGCAGCGCCACGGTGGTGATGCCGTCCTGCCTTTCGCGCAGATAGAAGACGCCGCCGATCCAGCGCAGTGCACGCGCGCTGTCGGAGGCCACCCGGAATTCCTGCGAGAACTGCTCCGTGTCAGCGACGATTGAAACATCAAGGAGGTTAGCCGGACCGCCATCAGTATCCTCGCTTCGCTCCAACGAGTTCTCCTCGAATGCGGTGATCGAAGTGAACGCGTACGCCCCGGGAGTCCAGGTCAGATTGACGAGACCTCCACCCGCGTCCACGTTCTCGACCGGCCGCGGAAAGTTCGAAAAATTGAGATCGAAGTCGGCGCTGTCGACGAAACCGCTGAGATCAGCGCAGCCATTGCCGACCCGCAGTGGCTGACCGCACGAAACGCCGGGATCGCTCGCGAGACCGTAACCGATGTTCTTGTACCGCAAGCTCTGGCCGCGCTGCTCGCCGGTGTGCAGGCTCGTGTAAAGAACCAGGTCCTCAGAGAGATTCGCGCCCAGGGAGACGCGGGCTACCCGGCGTTCGCGATTCGAGTCCTCGGTGCCAAGTGTGGGATTCTCGAAGATGCCATCGCGGGAAGTCGAAAGCGCAGCGACTCGCAGCGCCGCGCGCTCGCCCAGCGGCATACCGAAAGCACCTTCGACGTCGATCTGGTTGAAGCGCCCGAACGTGGCCGCCACATTTCCCTCGAAATCGCCACCGACCTGCGGACGGCGCGTGATGAAGTTGATCGCGCCGCCCGTCGTGCTGCGCCCATAGAGCGTCACCTGAGGCCCACGCAGTACCTCGACACGTTCCAGATCGAGCAGCGAAAAGGTATTGGCTACGGGCGAGTTCAAACCCACTTCGTCGACGACGATGCCCACCGAGCCGACTTGCCCGGTCGTGAAGTTGATGTCGACGATGCCACGCATACCGACACTCGCGCCGGCACCGCCGGCAGCGTTCCACGTCAGGTTCGGCGTGAACTTCTGGAGCTCGTCGGACGACGCAATGCCGCTCTGCGCGAGTTTCTCGGCCGAGAACGCGGTAATGGCGATCGGCACGTCCTGCACAGACTCGGATCGCTTTTGCGCTGTGACGACGACTTCTTCGATGCCGTCGGACTCCCCCTGGGGCGCGTCCTGTGCACTCGCGAAGGCGGTCGCCGCGAGGCCGGCCGCAACGAACAGGATCGTTGATCCTTGAATGAAAGAACTATGGCGACGCATGGATCCCCCCTTGCGAAAGTTGGCAAAGGTTAATCTCGGATCATTTTTTTGTACAACAATTTATTTGACGCCTTCACTCGACGAGAAGATGCGTGTTGCGGACATGCAACGACGAACCCTAGTCTTTGGTGACTTTTTTCCCCGAATTGATGCCGTGCTCTTGGGGACCTCTGCAGTGCGCCGAGGAAGCTCGCGCGGCCGATTCGAACCTCTAAATTCACCGCTTTGTGGTACAATCGCGAGTGCGGCGCTAGACTAGAAACGCGCCTGAGAGGTCTCCGTCCATGCCAGATTCCAATATCCAGCCCCGACCCGCGGCGAGTTCCGCCCCTGCCCCTGCCCCTGCTCGGCCCGGCCAGCCCGGTCCGGTAACCCAGGCGTGGATTGCGCGGGCGGCCAAAGTCATGTCGAGCCGGCAAAGCAACGTGCGCGCTCTGCCGGAACCTTCGATCTTCGTCGAGTCAGGCCAAGGCCAACGAGTACGAGACGTCGACGGCAGCGAGTATCTCGATTTCGCCATTGCCATGGGCCCGGGCATCTGGGGCCACGGCAACCGCGAGTACCTCGACGCCATCCATTCGCAGCTCGATCGTCTGCTTTACGTGCAATCAGGTGCTTGCCAGTCCTCGCTGGAAGTGGAACTCGCGGAGATGGTGTGCACGCATGTGCCGAGCGCTGAGCGCGTACGCTTTCACCTTTCAGGGTCGGAAGCGGTGCAGATGTCGCTCCGGCTTGCGCGCGCGTTCACCGGCAAGCCTCTGTTCGTGCGATTTGGAGGGCACTATCACGGCTGGATCGACAACGTGCTCGGGGGTTCGGTAGACCCTGATCCCGCCGCCGAACCCTATGCGGTGATGCGCGACAACGATCCGTTCTTCACCACCGGTCGCGCTGAGCACGCCCTGCAAGAGTCCCTGATGATTCCGTGGAACGACATCGACGCGCTGCGGCGGACACTCGAGCGGTATGCCGATCGCATCGCGGTCGTCATGATGGAGGTCTTCAACAGCAATGGCGGAGGCTGCCGGCCGAAGCCGGGCTACCTCGAGGCGGTGCGGGATCTGTGTACCCGCCATGGAGTGCTACTCTGTTTCGATGAGATCATCACCGGCTTTCGCACCAGCATTGGCGGGGCGCAGAAACTCTTGGGCGTAACGCCAGACATCACGATCTTTGGCAAAGCCATCGCAGGCGGCATGCCCCTCGCGGCCATCGCAGGCCGCGCCGACATTTTCTCTCTGTTTGCCCAGAACCGCGTGGTGGGTGCCGGCACCTTCAACGCCTTCCCGGTCGCCATGGCCGCCGGCATTCAGACCATGCGCATGCTCGAACGCGACAACTGTGCCGTCTATGCCCGTCGCAATCAGCTTCAGGCCCGACTTGAAGCCGGGCTGCGTGAGAGCGCTCGCGCTGCGGGTCATACACTGATGACGCAAGGCATGCCCGGCAACTTCTGCACGCACTTCGGTGCGCGCGAAACCTACTGGACGAGCGCCGAGATCGCTGCCGAATGCGACATTCCGAAAGCGATGCGATTCCGTGCCGCGCTTCGGGACGAAGGCATCATTCAGGGCCTGGGCAATCGCTGGTTCGTCTCTTTCGCCCTGAGCGAACGCGATGTCGATGACACCATCACTCGCGCTGCACGCGCCTTGAAGCGAATCTGAGTCGTGAGTGGCACAGGTGGGCGCCGAGCGCTGGCGACCGCGATCCTCGCCGATGTTGCAGCCGCCCAAGTCGTCGTCGTACAACCCGCGTA
>JBIITU010000388.1:0-3395 GCA_044340335.1 Steroidobacteraceae bacterium | reverse complement strand
ATGCAGCAGGATGTCCTTGAGGCGCAACGCTGCGAACAGGTCGGGTGAGCCGATGATTCGCTTCGGCACGCCGGGCGTGAACGGCGGGTACTTGAGATCGCTGCGCTGCGCGAGGTCGTAGATCGCCGAGAGCCGATGCAGGTTGACCATCGCCGGCACGCGATACAGGTCGAGCCGCGTCAGCGAGAACTGCCGCAGCAGGAAATCGACGATTTCCTCCGGGCAGTCCTGCGAAGTCTCGAGCCGCACCTCGTCGCCGTAGCGACGCTGCGCGAGCTCGCCCTCGAGCGCGCGGCGCAGGTCGTCGGCTTCCTCCTCGTCGACGAACAGGTCGCTGTTGCGCGTGACGCGGAACGGATAGCAGCCAACCACGCGCATGCCCTCGAACAGCCGTGGCACGAACTCATGGATCAACGCCGACAGCAGCACGAAGCACTGCCCGGGCTCGCCGTCGTCGACCGGAACGACGCGTGGCAGCGAGCGTGGCGCCTGCACGATGGCCAGGTTTGCCTCGCGCCCGAACGCATCCTGGCCTTCGATGCGGACGATGAAGTTCAGGCTCTTGTTCTGGATCCGCGGAAACGGTCGCGCCGGATCGAGCGCAAGCGGACTCAGCACCGGTTCGACTTCGCGCTCGAAGCGCGCTGCCAGGGCGGCGTGCATCTCACCGCGCCACTCGGGACGGGCGGCAAGGCGGATGCCGGCCTGCCGCAGCGCGGGCAGCAGTGCGTCCGACAGGCAGCGGTACTGGTCCGCGACCAGTTGCGTGGTGCGCACATGGATCGCGGCGAGTTGCTCCTCGCTCGACATGCCGTCCGGCACGTGCTGCGTCGCGCCGCGCTCGATCAGCTCGCGGATGCCCGCCACCCGGATCTCGAAGAACTCGTCGAGGTTGCTGCACGCGATGCACAGGAACCGCAGCCGCTCGAGCAGCGGGACGGACTCGTCCCAGGCCTGCGCGAGCACCCGCTCGTTGAACTCGAGCAGCGACAGTTCGCGGTTGATGAAGTGCTGCGGCGCTGCGAGGTTCGGGGTGTCCACGGACGGGGTCTGTAACGCGGTGCGGGACATTATGGAATCACGTCGGGACGCAAATGTCTGTGACAGCACCGTGCGCTGCGCGGCGCGTCACAGCGACGGACGCGCCAGCGTTGCTGACATAATCCGGGCGGGCGTCAGCGTGCCAGCATGCCGGGGCGTGCGCCCGCCTCGAGCGCGGCGAGCCACGGCGTCGTTCGGGCGCGGAACTCCGCCATCTGCGTTGCGGGGATTGGCTCTGCGGTGGGCAGCGGCACGGTCTGCGGGTTCATGTGCACGCCGCGCACGCGGTATTCGTAGTGCAGGTGCGGGCCGGTGGCGAGGCCCGTCATGCCGACGTAGCCGATCACATCGCCCTGGCTCACGCGCTGGCCACGCCTGAGGCCTTTGGCAAACCTCGACAGGTGACCATAGACCGTCAGCACGCTGCCCGCGTGGCTCAGCTCGATGACCTTGCCATAGCCACCCTGCTGGCCGACGAAATGCACGCGGCCGTCGCCGGACGCGCGAACGGGCGTGCCGATCGGCGCGGCATAGTCGACACCACGGTGCGCGCGGATGCGGTTCAGCACGGGGTGCCGACGATTGGGATTGAAGCGCGAGCTGATGCGCGAGAACTCGACCGGCGCGCGCAGGAAAGCCTTGCGCAGGCTCGCGCCCTCCGGCGTGAAATAGGCGGGAGCGCCATCCGCCAGCGCGTAGCGCACGGCACGATGGCGCCGCCCTGCATTGACGAACTCCACGGCGAGGATGTCGCCGTCGCCGACTGGCTCGCCATCCTGGCTCAGTGACTCATACGTCACGGCAAAGCCGTCGCCCGGCTGGATGTCGAGCACGAAATCGATATCCCAGGCGAAGATCTCCGCGATCTTCAGCGCAGTTGCGTCCTGCAGGCCGGCTTCCTCGGCGGCGCGGAACAGCGAGTTCGTGATCACGCCGCGCGTCGTGCGCACCTCGCGCTCGAGCGGATTGACGACCACGTCGGTGGCAAAGCCATCGGCGGCGCGCTCGACCAGCAGCGTGTCGCTCGGGGACAGCGGGCGCTCGAGGCCGACGAACTCATCGCCCTTCAGGTTGAAGCGGATCAGGTCGCCGGGGCGCAGGCGGTCGAGGTGCGCGCGCAGTTCGGGCATGGAACGCAAGGACGCCAGATCGGAGAGCGACAGTTCCAGGCGTCGGAAGATGCGCTCGAGCGTGTCGTTGCTGCCGACGATCACTTCGATGGTCGACAGCCCGAGTGCCGCGCGCAGCGCGCTCTCGTCGATTCGCAGGCCCGCGGTGATCGCGACGTCGCTCTCGGTCTGCCGGACGACCTGGGTTGCGGTCAGGTCATCGTTGCCGCGGAACCACGCGAACACGAGCACGGCGCAGGCGCCGAGTTGCAGCCAGCGCGTCGGGGCCAGATTCCAGACGTGGAATGCGGCCCAAAGGCGGCGCAGCAGTGTTGGTGGTGCCTTGGGCCCGCTGGTGTCGGACGCAGCAGGCTGGGCGGGGTTCCGGAGCTTCGACATGCCGTAAACTAAGGGCCCGTAAGCGATTGAAGAACAAGAGACCGACCGTACCCGACCCACTGCATGTGGGTCAATCCGGCGCGCCCCTCATTGTGACGAGAGACTCATGACGACCACGACCCCGATCGATGCGCAACTGGCCGAGATCCGGCGCGGCTGCGCCGAACTGCTCATCGAGGCGGAACTTGCGAAGAAACTCGCACGCGGCAAGCCGCTGCGCATCAAGGCCGGTTTCGATCCGACCGCGCCCGACCTGCATCTCGGGCACACGGTGCTGATCAACAAGCTGCGCACGTTCCAGCAGTTCGGGCACGAGGTGATCTTCCTGATCGGCGACTTCACCGGTCTGATCGGTGATCCGACCGGGCGCAACGCGACGCGACCGCGGCTCACGCCCGAAGCGGTGCAGGCGAATGCACGCACCTACCAGGAGCAGATCTTCAAGATCCTCGATCCCGCGCGCACCACGATCGAGTTCAACTCGAAGTGGCTGAGCGAGATGCCGCTGCCGAAGTTCGTCGAAGTCGCCGCGCACTACACGGTGGCGCGCATGCTCGAGCGCGATGATTTCGCGAAGCGCTACAAGTCCGGGCAGCCGATTTCCGTGCACGAATTCTTCTATCCGCTGGCACAGGGCTACGATTCCGTTGCGCTGCGCGCCGATGTCGAACTCGGCGGCACCGACCAGAAGTTCAACCTGCTCGTCGGCCGGCACCTGCAGGAGGCCTACGGACAGGAGCCGCAGTGCGTGCTGACGATGCCGCTGCTCGAGGGTCTCGACGGCGTCAACAAGATGTCGAAATCGCTCGGCAATTACGTCGGCATCGCCGAAGCGCCAGACGTGCA
>JBIITU010000310.1:0-4288 GCA_044340335.1 Steroidobacteraceae bacterium | reverse complement strand
GTGCCGTCCGTCGAGCGATCATCGATGACGATGACTTCGAAGTCCGGGTAATCGAGCGCCAGCATTGACCCTACCGCGGGGCCGATGCCGCGTTCTTCATCGCGCGCCGGGACGATGATCGATACTCGCGGTGCCGGGCCATCCGGCAGTGCCGCCAGCGCCGCCAGTGCCGGCACGCGGCGCGCCCCCAGCGCCAGCATCACTGACCCGACCGCCAGCAGCAGCAGGATCGAGGCCGCGATCAGGTCGGTCAGCAGTGCAGTCGTCATGCGTCAAGGCTATCATCGCAGCATGCGCCCACCTGGCATTACCCGCAGTCGCCGCCCGTTCTTCGCGCCCGTCTGGCTTGCCATGATCGCTGCTATCGGCGCCGCGTTCGTGGGTGTGGGCGTACTGCGTTCGATGGCCACCACCACCGTGGTGCTCGTGCGCCATGCCGAGAAACAGTTGTCGACGATCGAAGACGCGCCGCTGACTACCGACGGCGAGGCCCGTGCCGAGCGGCTCGCGGCGATGCTGGGCGAGCGGGGCGACGCACTGCCTATTGCGCGCGTCTTCACCAGCGAAGCGCGGCGCACGCAGCAGACCGCGGCGCCGCTCGCTCGACGTCTCGGCATCGCGCCGACGACTATGCCTGCCAGGAATGTCGACGAGCTCGTGCGTGCGCTGCGTGATGCGCCCTCGGATACCGCGTCAGTCGTGGTCGGGCATGGCAACACGGTGCCCGAGGTCATCAGGGCACTGACCCGCAACCGCATCGCCGTCAAGATAGATGAAGCGGACTACGGCTCGATGTTCGTCGTGACGGTGTCGACATTCGGCCCACCCAGCGTGGTGCGCCTGCAGTACTAGGCGCCGCCCGGTTTCGCGGCGCGCAACCGCACCGCTTCGCGCACGAACTGCTCGTGCTCAGCGATTTTCAGGTCCGCGAGCACCGCCGCCTCGATCTGACCGTCCTCGCCGATCAGGAAAGTCGCCCGGCGCACGCCAAAGCCCAGCGGTCCGTTGACGTCATAGGCCTTGACCACGCCCTTGTCGACATCGCTGAGCAGCGAAAAGGGCAGCGCATAGCGCTCGCGGAACTGCCGGTGCGACTCCGGGGACTGCGGACTGACGCCCACGACCTGCAGCCCCGTCGCGAGAATCTGCTCGTGCAGGTCGCGGATGCTGCAGGCCTCACGGGTGCAGCCGGGCGTGAAGTCCGCCGGATAGAAATAGAGGATCAGCGGACCGGTCGCCAGCAGGCCGGCCAGCGTGACCGGCGTCCCATCCTGGTCGGGCAGGGTGAAGGGCGGGGCGCTGGAGCCGGGTTTGATCATGGTCTGATCGTATCGCGCCTTGCGTCGGGCTGGGGCGGTGATAGAATTCGCGGCCTTTCGTGGGGCGGTAGCTCAGTTGGGAGAGCGTCGCGTTCGCAATGCGAAGGTCGAGGGTTCGATCCCCTTCCGCTCCACCATTTCTTTCCTTTGGGGTATACCTCCCCGGTCGCCCCCGTAGCTCAGTGGATAGAGCGACCGCCTCCTAAGGGTCTCCGCGCGATGCTCGCCGCGTAACGCGCTGTAGCATCAAGTACTTAGAAAACAGGCATTTGGTGTGCATGCCCGATATCGGGCAGTATCGCTGCATACACGCGATCGCGGCACCCCACGGCACCCCAGATGTATCAGCGCAAGCGGCTGACGCAAATCACGATCGATCGGTTGCAACCGCCCAATCGAGGACGGTTGGAGATCGCCGATGACATCGTTCCCGGCCTCGTCCTGCGAGTGACGCGACGGCGCAGCGTCTCGGGAATCTCGGCACGCAGAACGTGGTGCGTGTTCTGGAAGGTGCGCGATCCGGCCACAGGTCGGAAGCTGGGGCAGCGCCGTCGCACGTTGGGTGACATGTCACTGCAAGCCGCGCGCGATCGGGCGCGGGAGATCCTGGGCGACGTAGATGCCGGGCGGCTCGATCCGCTCGCGCGTGGATTCCGCGACGTGGCGGAACGGTACATCGCCACCGAGTCGACCCGCCTTTCGGCCAAGACCATCAGTGAGATCAAGCGCACCTTCGAGAACCACCTGTACCCGAGCTGGGGCGCGGAGGCGCTGCATGGCATCAGCTCTGCGGATCTGACCCTGATGCTCGACCAGAAGAGTGTCGGAACCGCGCGTGAGATTCGGAAGTATGTGTCCGGGCTCTACAGCTGGGCCATGGCCCGCGGCTTGGCCGAACGTAACCCGGTCGCCTTGCTCGACACCAAGACTCGCCGTCGCCTTTCGTATCCGGACAATCACGGCCGTGCGCTCGACGATGAAGAGATGCGCGCACTCTGGTCGGCAGCAGGGGCGATGGGCTATCCGTATGGTCCCTTTTATCAGCTGCTGATGCTCACTGGGCAGCGGCCTTACGAGTGGCGGGACGCGCGCTGGTCGGAGATTCGGGAGGGCGCACTGGTGATTCCGCGCGAGCGGTTCAAGACGCGGCGGCGATCGCACTCGATCCCGCTGGTGCCCGCCGTGACAGAGATACTCGTGACGTTACGCCGCGATAGCTGCTGTGACTGGCTGTTCCACAAGCGCGGCGCGTGCGGGCCGATCAACGGACAGAGCAAGCGCGATGCGGATCTGGCCAAGCACGCGAACGTCCAGCAGTTCACCGTCTATGACTTCCGCAAGACCTGCGCCACGCGGTTGGCTTCTCTGGGCGTAGACCCGTTCTTGATCGACCAAGTGCAGAGTCGGTCGCTGACGCCACTGCAACGCACCTACATCCGGCACGACTACGCGGCGGAGAAGCGCGCCGTCATGCAGAAGTACGCTGATCAACTGCTGCAGGTATTGCAGGCATCGCCAGCTCCACAGGTCGCGACGCCGGGTTAGCCGCCCGGTGTCTCGTCCAACGGGAGGTCGACCTGCACTGCCGACCGTCGGCGGGGGCGCCGCGCTCCGGCCCGGCGCCGTTGCGGGTTGGGCTTGGGGCGGGGCGGCAGCAGGGCGTACGCGGGCGGTGCCGCATCCGCCACAGCCGCCGCCATCTCCAGCGAGTGTCCGGGTCGCGGCCGATTACCGACCCAGGCGGCGACGTCATCTTCTAGCCAGGCCACAGAGTTGCTCCCCAGCTGCCGGCGAGAAGGGAAGGCACCGGACTTCTCCAGGCGATAGATGGTCATTCGCGACAGGCCGGTCAGTTGCACGACCTGTTTGGTTCTCAGCAGTTTCATGGGCGCTCCTCGTGCTTCGTGGTGTATCAGCGGGTCAGTTCCTGCTCGCGTTCGCGACTGCGCGAGCGTTCAAGTTCACGATCGATCTCTCGTTCTCGCGGGCGTTTGGCCTGCCACTGCCGCACCAGCGCCGCCGCGATGCGTTCGCGACTGGTTTCGATCTCGGGCAGCGCACGGGCGAATTGCTTCACGGCGCCGGATATGGCCGCCAGACCCTGCGCATCGAGTGCCGCGGCAGTCTTCAGCCACTGCTGCCGCAGGCTTGCACGCGAGGCTACAAGGGCAGGGCGGTCGGGGTCGACGTAGCGGCCTTGGGTACTAAGCTCGTGCCTGACGGCGCGCACCTTGTTGCGCCAAGATGCCGAGTGGTTGCGCTGCGCGACTCGCAGTGTCCTTGAATTCAGGCGGCGCCCATGACGGCCTCGCTCAAAGCGGCTGGAGGCATTGGCCTCGATGCCCTGATCGCGCAGTGCTTCGGCGAATCGCTCGCGCCAAGCGCGCAGCTTCGCCTTGTCGATCCGAAGGCGTTGACCCTGTTCATCCTCGGCCTTGACGATCAGGTGCACGTGCGGATGCGCCTGGTCGGTGTGCAGCACCATGGCGTAACGGTGCGTCGCACCGAACTGCTCGCGCGCAAATTGCCGCGACGCCTGTAGCACCGCCTTGGGCGGTGTGGGCGAGGGCATGCCGAGCACTAGGTGGTACGCAACGCGCGGCTTGCGCCGTCTTTCGAGATCATCGAGATCCCGGTCACCGTGCCGCCGGTAGCGCCCGCGCACGAGATCGAGGTTCCAGGACTTCACGAGTTCCGCGCGCTGCGCTTTGGTCTGGATTGCGTCGCCCGTGTCGGTCTCGATTGGCAGCGTGCCCTCGCGCCCTACGTACTTGAGCGCCGCCCCCACGCCCGATGGACCGCCGCTGCCCCCGGTCACCTTGACCATGACCTCCGGCGCGCCACGCACGATGCGCGACACCTGCGCCACGTCGGCCGGCGTCGCCCGACGGGCACCCGGACCGCCGCGCCCGAGGCTCAGGGGCTCGAAGAACGCCTTGGCTTCCCGAGGCACCCGCACGTTACGTCCA
>JBIITU010000063.1:0-11912 GCA_044340335.1 Steroidobacteraceae bacterium | reverse complement strand
CCCGATGCCGCCGAACTGCGCGATTCGCTGCAGGCGCTGCTCGATGCACTCGCGCCGCTGCTGCTGCGCACGCGCATCACGCCCGCGATGGTCACGCAGCAGCTGCGGCTCGCCTACGTGCGCGCCGCGGCGGCCCATGCGCGCATGGCGACGGGCAGGGTCAATCACTCGCTGATCGCCACCCTGACGGGCCTGTCACGCCTCGAGGTCCGGCGCCTGCTCGCCGGCGGTCGCGAGCCGCGCGCCACGCCGGTGCGGCAGCTCGATCGCGCGGCCCGCGTGCTCGACGGCTGGTCGCGCGATCCGGCGTATCGCAGCGCGCGCGGGCGGCCTCGCGCGCTGTCGTTGCGCGGGCCGGCGCCCAGCTTCGAGACCCTGGTGCAGCGCTACGGCGGCGATGTGCCGCCGCTCGCGGTGCAGCGCGAACTCGAGCGGGTCGGCGCCGTGCGGGTCAGTCGCGGCGCGATCCGGCCGGTTGCAGGCGCGGGCGCGATGCCAGCCGACGAAACACCGCATCCGCTGCCAGGACTCGCGCCTTACCTCGCTGCGGTGCTCACTGCGCTCGAGCCCGAGCACGCGCGGGTCGAGTGGGCGCACCGCATCCAGATTCCCGTGCACGGCGCGCTCGACGCCACGCTGGCCGCGGATCGCGCGCGCCGCACGCTTGGCGCTGCGGTCAACGCCCTGCGACCGCGCGCGACCAGCGGACGCGGCAAGTCCGCGCGCCCGCGCAGTTCCGTCGATGCTGCCGAACCGATGGGCAGCGTCGGCATCACGCTGATCATGACCCGTCCGCCAACCGAGGACTCCGCATGACATCGCCCGCTTCCCGCCAGCCCAGATCCAGGGGTACTGCCGCCAGTCGTTCCCCTGGTGTGTCCGCGAAGCGCGCAACGCGCACCCCGCCCGTGCCACGGGCCGCGCGCCAGCAGTCGGTCGCGGAACTGATGCGCTCGCTGCTGCTGTTCCTGCTCGATTCGGGCCTGCCGCGCGACAGCCTGCAAGCGTTGCTGGCGAGCGCACTGGAAGAGGCCAACGCCCAACGCAGCAGCATCGGCGCGCTGCGTGACCACAGCGCCGCGATCTCCGGCCTGCTGTTCTCCTGGCACCACGATCGACGCTACCTCGACGCGCGCGCCTGTCCGAAGCCCTTGCGCCTGTCCGGGCCAGGCCTGACGGTCGAGCGACTGGCGCTCGCGCACTGCGATCCCGGCGAAGCCGAAGCGGTGCTGCAGCGACTGCAGACGCACGGCTTGATCAGCGATGCCGGTGGTGGCCGGTGGTCGCCGAGCGGTCCGGTAGCGGTGTTCACGGCCCATGACCGCGAGGTGTCGGGTTACATCGGCGAGACGATCGCGCACCTGATGGCGACGGTGCATGCGAATCTCGCCCTGGCACAGCGCCGCGCCGCTGCACCTGCGCGTGATCGCGCCGCCGGCAACGGCGACGTCGATGCGCGCTCGCCGGAGGCGCTGCTGGAGCGCGCCGCGATGGTGCGCGACCTGCCCGCGGAGCACCTCGGCGCGTTCCGCAACTACATACAGGAGCAGGGCACCGCTTTCCTCGCCAACGTCGATGAATGGCTCGAGGCGCATTGCCCGGCTGCGCAGCGCGTGGCAGAGCCGCCAGCGGCACCGCGCTCGCGCGTGGCACGCGGCGCCGTCACGGCGGGCGTGCACGTTTTCGCCTTCGTCGACGGCGCTAGGCCTTGATGCTGTCGCGCAGCTCGCGCCGCAGGATCTTGCCGACGTTGGTTTTGGGCAGGTCGTCGCGGAAATAGACGTGCTTCGGCACCTTGTAGCCCGTCAGCTGCTCGCGGCAATGCGCGATGATGTCCGCTTCCGTGAGCTTGGGGTCCTTGCGCACGATGAACAGCGCGACGACTTCGCCTGACTTCTCATCCGCCTGCGCGACGGCGGCCGCCTCGAGCACGCCCGGATGCGTGACGGCGATGGACTCGATCTCGTTTGGGTACACGTTGAACCCGGAGACGAGGATCATGTCCTTCTTGCGATCCTCGATGAAGACGTAGCCGCGCTCGTTCATGCGGCCGACGTCGCCGGTGCGCAGCCAGCCGCCGGGCAACATGACCTTCGCGGTTTCGTCGGGCCGCTGCCAGTAGCCGAGCATCACCTGCGGACCGCGCACGCAGATCTCGCCGACGTCACCGAGCGCCAGCGGCACGCCGTCGTCGTTGACGATGCTGATCTCGGTCGACGAAATCGGCAGCCCGATCGAATTGTTGAAATCCTCGTCCGGCGGATTGATGCACGCCGCGGGCGAGGTCTCGGTGAGTCCCCACGCCTGCGTCAGCACCTTGCCGGTGACCTGCTTCCACTTCGCCGCGACCGCGCCCTGCACGGCCATGCCGCCGCCGAGCGCGCAGCGCAGCCGGCTGAAATCGACCTCGCTGAAGCCCGGCGTGTTGAGCAATGCGTTGAACAGCGTGTTGACGCCCGAGATGAACTCGAACGGATACTTCTTCAGCACGGCCACGAACGCGGGGAAGTCGCGCGGATTCGGGATCAGCACGTTCTCCCAGCCGAGCCGGACATAGAGCAGGCAGTTCGCCGTCAGCGCGAAGATGTGATACAGCGGCAGGGCCGTGATGACGCGCCCTGGCTTCGTGACGTCGAACGTGGGGCCGATCCAGGCCGTGGACTGCAGGATGTTCGCGACCATGTTGCCGTGGGACAGCATCGCGCCTTTCGAAACACCGGTCGTGCCGCCGGTGTATTGCAGGAACGCGAGATCGGCGTGCGTCAGCGACACCTTGGCGAGCGGCAGGCCGCGGCCGGCCTTCAGCACTGCCTTGAATCGCACCGCGCTCGGGATGTTCCATGCGGGCACGGCCTTGCGCTTGTGGCGCACGACGTAATCGACGATCTGTGCCTTGGGGAAGCCGAGCATCTCGCCGATGCTGGTCACGATGACGTGTCGCACCGGCGTGCGCTCGATGACTTCCTCGAGCACGTGCGCGAAGTTCTCGAGGATCACGACGACTTCGGCACCCGAGTCGTTGAGCTGGTGCTCCAGCTCGCGCGGCGTGTACAGCGGGTTCGTGTTGACGACGGTGCAGCCGGCGCGCAGCGCACCGAACAGCGCGACCGGATACTGCAGCGTGTTCAGCAGCATGATCGCGACGCGCTTGCCCTTTTCGAGCCCGGCGACCTGCTGCAACCATGCTGCAAACGCGCGCGACTGCGCATCGAGCTCCGCGAAGCTGAGCTTGACGTCCATCTGCACGAACGCCGTGCGGTCGCCGTACTGCGCGAAGCTCGCTTCGGCGAGCTGCGTCAGCGAGCTGTATTGCGCAGGATCGATGTCCGCCGGCACGCCGGCCGGGTACGACTTCAGCCAGATTCTGTCCATGGAGCATCCCCCTCGGGCAGCCATCCCGCTGCCGATGCCGCTGTCATTAGGCCAAGGGCCGCGCCCGACTGCAATGCCTCAGCGCACCAGGGTGCCCCGCAAGGTCGGCCAGACGTTGTCGAGCATGACGGGCTGGCCGCGCGCGGTCGGGTGCAGGCCGTCTTCCTGCATCATGCCGGCGGTCAGCGCGACCTTGTCGAGCAGGAAGGGCACCAGCGGCAGCCGGTACTCGCGCGCCAGATCACTGAAGATCTGCTCGAAGCCCTGCGTATAACGCGGCCCGTAGTTCGGCGGGATCTTCATGCCGACCAGCACGACCCGGGCGCCAGCGGCCTGCGACAGCTGGATCATCCGGACGAGGTTCGCGCGCGTCGTGGCGAGCGGCAGGCCGCGCAGGCCGTCGTTGCCGCCGAGCTCGAGCAATACGATGGCTGGTTTGTGGCGCTCGAGGGCGCGCGGCAGCCGCGTCAGCCCGCCTGTGGTTGTCTCGCCGCTGACGCTGGCGTTGACGACCCGGTAACCGTACCCTTGCTTGCGGAGTCTCTGTTGCAGGAGGGCGACCCAGCCTTCCTCGACCTTGATGCCGTAACCGGCACTCACGCTGTCGCCGAGCACCAGGATGGTGGGTGCGGCAGGGGCAGGTTTCGCCACGACGGCAGACGTGCCGCTGCTGGCGAATGCCGCCGGGCCCGTAATCGACAGGGTCAGCGCGAACGCGGCGACGGCGATCCGGCACCACATTGCAAGGGAACTGTTACTCGAGATCATGAACACCGTGACCACCGCTGAAACGTCCGTATTGAGCGCTGTCAACCTGACGAAACAGGTTAGCAGCCCCGAAGGACTACTGACCATCGTCGACGATGTGAGTTTCACGATCGGCGCGGGCGAGACGGTCGCTATTGTGGGAGCCTCGGGCGCCGGCAAGTCGACGCTGCTGGCCCTGCTCGCCGGGCTCGACACGCCGACCTCGGGCAAGGTGCTGCTGGCGGGGTCTGACCTCACCGCGCTCGATGAAGACGGCCGCGCCAGGCTGCGCGCCGAGCGGGTCGGGTTCGTGTTCCAGTCGTTCCATCTGGTGCCGGCGCTGACGGCGCTCGAGAACGTCATGCTGCCGCTCGAACTCGCGGGCCGCCGCGATGCGCGCAAGGGCGCGCTCGAGACGCTCGACCGCGTCGGCCTGGCGCCGCGCGTCGGCCATTATCCGCGCCAGCTGTCGGGCGGCGAGCAGCAGCGCGTCGCGCTGGCGCGGGCGTTCGTCACGCGCCCGGCGGTGCTGTTCGCGGACGAGCCCACCGGCAACCTCGACAGCGCGACCGGCGAGCGCATCGCGCAGCTGCTGTTCGACCTGAACGCGAACTCGCACACGACCGTGGTGCTGGTGACGCACGACCGCACGCTCGCGCAGCGTTGCGGGCGTGTCTTCACGATGGAGGCGGGGCGCTTCGTGACCCCGGCGCCGGCCTGATGCGCGCGCTGACGCTGGCGCTGCGGCTGCTGGGCCGCGAATGGAAGTCGGGCGAACTCGGCGTGCTGCTGCTCGCGCTGACGGTCGCCGTCTCGGCGCTGACGGGCGTCGGCTTCCTCGTCAATCGCATCGGCCAGGCGGTCGATGCGCAGGCTACCGAAGTGCTGGCCGCGGACCTGCGGGTCGAGTCGCCGCGCGCGCTGCCGGACACATACCGCGAAGAAGCGCGGCGGCGTGGCCTCGCGAGTTCGCAGAGCACGTCGATCCTGTCGATGGTGTTCCTCGGCGACGTCAACCAGCTGTCGAACGTGCGCGCCGTGGCCGAGGGTTACCCGCTGCGCGGCCGGGTCGGCGTTTCCGACCAGGCGTTCGGCACGGCCGAGATGATCACGCGCGGTCCGCCGCCGGGCGAAGCCTGGCCGGAATCGAAACTGCTTGCGACGCTGGGCGCCGATCTCGGCGACACCATCTCGGTCGGCGCTGCGGAACTGCGTGTCACGCGCGTGCTGATCTCGCGTCCCGACCAGGGCGGCGGCTTCGCCGAGCTCGCACCGTCGATCATGATCAACGCCGCCGACCTGCCGGCCACGGAACTGTTGCAGCCCGGCAGTCGTGCCACCCATGCGCAGCTGTATGCCGGCACGCGCGAGCAGGTCGCCAGCTTCAAGGGCTGGCTCGAGACGAACAAGCAGCGTGGCCAGCGCCTGCTCGACATCACGGAAGCGAGTCCGCAGATCCGCAACGCCACCGATCGCGCCGGGCGCTTCCTGAGCCTCGCGAGCCTGGTCGCGGTGCTGCTGTGCGCGATCGCGGTCGCGATGGCGGCGCGCCGCTATGTGCAGCGGCATCTCGATTCGGTCGCGCTGATGAAGACGCTCGGTGCATCGCGCAACTTCACGCTGTCGGTCAGCCTGCTGCAGCTGCTGATGATCGCCGTGGCCGGCGCCCTGATCGGTTCGGCGATCGGCTATCTCGCGCAGCAGTGGCTGATCGTCGCGCTGAGCGACCTGATCAAGGGCGAACTGCCTCCGCCGGATCTCGCGCCGCTGGGCCTGGGGTTCCTGACGTCGATCGCAATCCTCGCCGGCTTCGCGTTGCCGCTGCTGCTGCAGCTGTCGCGCGTACCCGCAATTCGCGTGCTGCGGCGTGACGTCGGCCCGCCGCCGCCGCTGCTGTGGCTCGCGTTCGGACCGGCCGTCATTGCCGTCGTGTTCCTGATCTGGTGGGTCACCCGCGACCTGCGCCTGTTCGCCGGCTTCGTGGTCGGCCTGTCCGCCTTCCTCGCGCTGCTGGCCGTTGCCGGATCACTGCTGGTGCGGGGCGCGGCGGGCCTGCGCGGTTCGGTCGGCGTTTCATGGCGCTACGGCGTGGCCAACCTGAGCCGCCGGCGCGCCGAGAGCGTCGTGCAGATCGTCGCGTTCGGCGTCGGCATCATGGTGCTGCTGCTGCTGGCGGTGGTCCGCGACGACCTGCTCGCCGACTGGCGCCAGAGCCTGCCCGAGGACATCCCGAACTACTTCTTCATCAACATCCCGCCCGAGGAACGCCAGGCCTTCCAGGGTTTCCTCGACGAGCGCGGTGCCGAGCGCTCGAAGGCGCTGCCGATGGTCCGCGCGCGGCTGACGCAGATCAACGGCGAAGCGCTCGAGAAGATCGGGTTCACCAATCCGCGCGCGCAGGGCTTTTCGGAGCGCGACCAGAACATCACGTGGTCGACGGAGATCGGCAACGACAATCGCATCGTGTCGGGGCGCTGGTGGCGCGCCGGCGACGAGAACCAGCCGCTGGTGTCGATCGCGACCGAGTTCCAGGAGGCGCTCGGCCTCGAAGTCGGCGACAAGCTGACCTTCGACGTCGCCGGAGAAGTCTTCGAGACCGAGGTCGCGAGCGTGCGCAAGGTCAAGTGGGACAGCTTCCAGCCGAACTTCATGCTGGTGTTCCCGCCCGGCCTGCTCGACGGCACCGCCGGCACCTGGATGACGAGCGCTTACTTCAAGCCGGCCGACACGGGCGCGATCGCCGAACTCGTGCGGCGATTCCCGAGCGTGTCGGTGTTCGATCTCGAGGATCTGCTCGGGCAGGTGCGCTCGGTCATCGACAAGGCCGCACTCGCCGTGCAGAGCGTGTTCCTGTTCACGCTGTTCGCGGGTCTCACGGTGCTGCTCGCCGCAGTGCAGGCGACGCGCGACGAGCGCCGTTACGAGAGTGCGATGCTGCGCACGCTGGGCGCGAGCCGGCGCACGGTGTTCACGGGCGTGCTCGCCGAATTCACGACGCTGGGCCTGCTGTCGGGATTGCTGGCCGCGCTCGGCGCCTCGGTGGCGGGCTTCCTGCTGGCGCGCGAAGTGCTCGATATTCCATACAGCTTCGACGCTTGGGTCTGGATCGCCGGGCTGGGCGGCGGCGCACTGCTGGTGGCAGGCGCCGGCTGGCTCGCGACGCGCTCCGTCGTGAACTCGCCGCCGACGGCGACGCTGCGCGGCGGATAGGGCGCAGCGTGGCCACTCCCTAGCGCATGCGAGCGCGCCTCCGCACCAATCCGCTGCTCGAGTACCTGCTGCCGGCGCAGCGTGCGCGCATGGTCGGCTGGTACGACCCGCAGGTGCTGGCGCGTTCCGCGGCACTGCTGACGGTCGCCAACCTGTTCGGCCGGCACTCCGACACGCGGCTCATCGAAGCACTCGCGAGCCAGCCGCAGCGCGAGTTCCGCTTCGCGGCGCCGGCCGGCGAGGATTTCTGGCTCGATTACGTCGCAGATCTCGGCGACGGCTGGAACCCGACGTATGCGGTCGCGCAGGCGGTCGCGCAGCCCGCACTCGAAGTGGCCGACGCGGCGGGTCACCTGCATTCGACGCGCGGCGGCGACGTGCTCGTGTTCGGCGGCGACGAGGTCTATCCGTATCCGTCGAAAGAGGAATATGCGCGCCGCACCGAAGCGCCGTATTCCGCGGCGTTCGAGACCGCGGGCCGCAGCGCGTCCGTGTTCGCGATTCCCGGCAACCACGACTGGTATGACAGCCTGGTCGCGTTCTCGCGGCTGTTCTGCCGGCCGGAGCGCGGTTTCGCCGGCCTGCGCACGCACCAGACGCGCAGTTACTTCGCGCTCGCGCTGCCCGGCGACTGGTGGCTGTTCGGCATCGACCTGCAGCTCGGCGCCGATCTCGACGAACCGCAGGTGCGCTATTTCCAGGACGTGGTCACGCGGCTGCCGCCCGAGGCCGGCGTGATCCTGTGCGTGCCGGAGCCGCAGTGGCTGCTGGAACAGAATTATCCGGGACACGACAGCTACGATGATTCGGTACTGCGCTTCTTCGAAGAACGAATCCTGCAGCGACCGGTGTCGGTGTTCCTGACCGGCGACCTGCACTTCTACAAGCGGCACGAGAACGAGGCGGGCGTGCAGAAGATCGTCTCGGGTGGCGGTGGCGCTTTCCTGCATCCGACGCATGGGTCGAGCGCAGCGCCGCTGCGCAATGGGTTCACCGAGCGTGCCTGCTATCCGGACAAGCGCACCTCGCGCGGGCTCACGTGGTGGAACCTGCTGTTCCCGTTCCTGAACCCGAAGTACCTGCCGATCCCGGCGGTGCTCTACACGCTGACGGCATGGTTCGCGTCCGCCAGTCTGGATGCGGGCGACATCGGCTCATTGCAGTCGGCGTTCCTGGCAGCAATCACGGCGGCGATCCGCGATCCGTTCAACGGCCTGTGGCTGCTGCTGTTCGTGTCGGCGTTCGTCTTTTTCACCGACACCCACGTGCGCTGGTACCGGATCGCCGGTGGCATTGCGCACGCGCTGTCGCACCTGCTCGCTGCCTTCGGCATTGGCTGGTTCTCGATCATCGTCGCGACGCGCTGGCTCGGGCTCGAGTTCGGCAGCATCATGCAGATGCTGCTCTCCGGTGCGATGAGCTTCGTCGGTGGCGGCATCGCCGGCGCGGTGGTGCTCGGGATGTACCTGTTCGTCTCGCTGCGCGTGTTCAACCGGCATGCGAACGAGGCGTTCTCGTCGCTGCGCGTGCAGGACTACAAGCAATGGCTGCGGCTGCGGATCGCGCCGGACGGCACGCTGACGCTGTTCGCGATCGGGCTCGATCGCGTGCCGCGCCGCTGGCGCGAGATCATCTCCGGCGGGCGCAGCGCGATCGTCGCGGACGACCCGGATGCGACGGCGCCACATCTGATCGACCAGGTCACGGTGACGCGCCAGCGCGCGCCACACTGAGGCCGGTTCAGGCGCGCTGCAGCCCTGGCCGACCGTCCTCGACGACGAAGCCCGCGAGCCTGCGCGCACCGCTGTCGACAGCGTAGGGGTCGTCGAGCGCCATCATGCTCGCGTCGATGCGCGTGGCGCCGACGTCGAGCCGCAGCCAGCCGCGGTAGCGCGGCTCACCGAACAGCATGGCCGGATTGTTGCGCAAGTGACTCTCGATAAGCGCGACTGGAGTCCCCTCCGAGCTGATCGATGTGGTCACGAGTTCGGCGGCCACGATCGGCGAGGACGGATCTTCTGCCTGCAGATGCAGGTTCGAAGCGGCGAAGGCGTGGATGTCGCCGCCCAGCATCACGGGATTGCGCGCGCGGGAGGTTTCGATCTGTTGCAGCAGCCGCTCGCGGGCCGCCGGGTAGCCGTTCCAGGCGTCCGTCCAGTAGCGCCGCGCCGGTGGCGTAGTCTCGTTGTTGTTCGACAGCACGAGGCCATGCGCGAGCAGGTTCCAGCGTGTGCGGCTGCGCTCGAGCTGCGCCCCGAGCCAGGCTTCCTGGCGCGCACCGAGCATGGTGCGGGTCGCGGCGTCGAGTTCAGGACAGGTCGACGGATCGAGTCGCGAGGAGCCGCGTCGTCCTGCCGGCGGGCAGGCATGCGGACTGCGGTACTGGCGGTTGTCCAGCATCACCAGCGTCAGCAGGTCGCCGAAGGCCGCGGCCGCGTGCAGGCGCATCGACGCACCGAACGGCACGGCGCGTCGCGGCAGCGGCATGTGCTCGTAGTAGGCCTGGTAGGCGACCGCGCGCCGCGCGAGGAACAGCCGCGGATCGTCGTCCTGTTCGGAGACGTCGTCCGCATAGTCGTTGTCGACTTCGTGATCGTCCCAGGTCACGAGCCATGGGCAGGACGCGTGCGCCGCCGCGAGCGCGGGATCGAGCCGGTACAGCGCGTGGCGCACGCGGTAATCGCCGAGCGTGTAGCACTCGCCGGACCCATGCTGGCGGACGCGTTTGACGCCGCCGCTGTTCTCGTAGATGTAGTCGCCCACGTGCACGACGAGATCGGTGTCTTCGCCGACGATGCGCCGGTAGGCCGCGTACTCGCCGTGCTCGTACATCTGGCAGCTCGCCACCGCGATGCGCAGCCGGTGGCGACTGGCGCCGGCGGCAGGCGCGGTGCGCGTGCGACCAACGACGCTGCGCGCATCACCGGCGCGGAAGCGGTAGAAGTACTCCCGATCGGGTTCGAGGTCGGCCACGTCGATGTGCACGCTGTGGCCCCAGGCCGCCTCCGCCCAGGCCGTGCCACGGCGCAGCACGCGGCGGAACTCGGCGCTGTCGCTGAGCTCCCACTCGACCGGCAGGTCGAGCGGATCGAGACCGCCATCGGGCGCAAGTGGCTCCGGCGCGAGTCGCGTCCACAGCGTGAAGCCCGTGGCGGTCGGGTACCCCGAGGCGACGCCGAGCGTGAACGGGTTGCGGGCGAAGCGCGGTGCCGCGCGCGCACGGGCGGTCGGGGTGGACAGGGACGCGAAAGCCAGCGCTGCGGCGGCGCCGGTCAGCAGGGTGCGACGGGTGGCCATCCGCGCATGATATGCGAGACGCGCTGCAATCCGATGACGGCATCGGCCTGCGGTGCGACACGCTCAGCGCGATTCAACCTCGAACGCCGCCCAGGCTGCTGGAGTGGGTTCGCCGCGCCAGTTGAGTGAATCGATGGCCAGCGTGTAGGCGCCGGGGCCGAGCGCCGAGCTGTTCAGCGCGACGCGCAGGTTGCCGTTCGAATCGCGCAGCAGGTTGTGCAGCAGCAGCACGCGGCCTTCGCCGCGCCGCTCGAGCAGCAGCCGGAACGATGGGGTATCGGCCCAGGAAACGTCGATGCGCATCTCGACGAACTCGGCGCCGTCGGCACCGGTCGTGAACATCGCGCGCGACACCGGACCCGTGCGACTCGGCAGCACGGTGATCGCGCGGGTGCTCGAGGCGGGCTCGATGGGGCGCGCGATCAGTTCGGCTTCGAGCTCGGCGAGCTGCGCGGCGTCGCTGCGGGTCTGCAGGAACAGCACCAGCGTCGCCACGGCGAACACGACGGCCAGCGCCGCCGCTGCAGCGATGAACGGCAGCTTCTCCCAGAACGCGCGCGGTTTCTCCTGCCAGGGTTCCGGCTGGCCGCTGGCTTCGAGCAGGCGAATGGCGGCGTTGACGCGGCCGGCGAGGCCGAGTTCTTCGATCAGGCGCGGATTCTCGCGGCAGACACGTTCGAAGTCGCTGACTCCCTTGGGCGGGAGTTTGCCCGTCAGGTAGCGCTCGACAATCTGGTTTTTTTCGATGAACTCTCGGTCCATGTCGGCAGCACCAGTCGGGGCGGGACGGCGGCGACGCGGACGGCAGGCCGGCGCGCGGCGCGGAATGCGCGCATCGCCCGACCGAGGAAGGCCGTGCGCCACTCGGGACTGGCCCGGGTATCACTCACGGCGTTGATTCAGGTAGCGTTCACGCACGAGTTCTATCGTGCGCTCCGTCGCGGCGTCACGCTGGCGACTGGCTCACAGAATCCGGGGCTGCTGTTGACCCCCACGGGCACCGCGCTGCGTTGAAACCAGCGTGGGACATCCAACGAGGACACTCCGAATGACGACGGGAAAGGTGCTGGGCATGGCTGTGATGGGTGCAATGACGGCGATCGGCGCCGATGGCGCGGCGGCGGGCAAGGCCGGCGATGAGACCGCGATCACGATCTACAGCTCGGCGCAGCCGGGCGCGATCTCGCCGGAGCTGTACCGGCCCATTCCGGGCGCCGGCACGCCGAACGCGATGTCCGTGCCGGGCTACGCACTGGTGCGTCACGAGCGCCCGATGCAGATCGGCG
>JBIITU010000297.1:0-4420 GCA_044340335.1 Steroidobacteraceae bacterium | reverse complement strand
GCGCTTCACGGACGTCGCCGGGCTGATCGACCCGACCACGGTGACCTTCACGTCGCTGTCCAACCCCGCGACGCGCGTGCTGGAGCAGAACTTCCAGTTCGACCTGGTCAGCAACGACAAGCTGCTGCTGAAGTTTGTCGACAAGCCGATCACGGTCGAACGCGCCGTCGGCGGCCAGGTCACGCAGCTGACCGGCACGCTGCTGTCGTCGTTCGACGGCCTGGTGCTGCGCGGCAACGACGGCACTATCCACTCGCTGCGCGACTACGCGTCGCTGCGGTTCCCGGAATTGCCGGGCGGACTGATCACGCGGCCGACGCTCGAATGGCTGATCAACGCCCCGACGGGCGGCGAGCAGCGCACCCGCGTCACTTACCAGACCGGCGGCATCACCTGGTGGGCCGACTACAACCTGATCTTCAACGAAGGCCGCGATGCCAACAGCGGCTATCTGGACCTGTCGGCCTGGGTCAGCATCATCAACCAGTCCGGCACGACCTATCCGGATGCGAAGCTCAAGCTGATCGCCGGTGATGTGCAGCGCGTCGAGCCGCCGCAGCCGAAGATGGTGCGCGCCGCGATGGCGATGGCCGATCGGGTCATGGAATCGGACGCCGGTTTCGAGCAGAAGGCCTTTTTCGAGTTCCACCTGTACACGCTCGGCCGGCGCACGACGCTGCCGAACAACTCGACCAAGCAGATCGAGCTGTTCGATGCGGCGAAGCAGATTCCGGCGCGCAAGACGCTGGTCTATTACGGTTTGGCCGGCAACTACGGCTGGGGCCAGCCGATGACCGAGCGCGAACTCGGCCTGCCGATGAACAGCAAGGTCGATGTCTACCTCGAGTTCAAGAACGACAAGGCGGTGGGCCTTGGCGTGCCGCTGCCCGCCGGCCGCATCCGGGTCTCGCAGCTCGATGCCGCGGACGGCAGCCTCGAGTTCATCGGCGAAGACAAGATCGACCACACGCCCAAGGATGAGAAGGTCCGGATCCGCCTCGGTTCGGCGTTCGACGTGGTCGGCGAGCGCCGCCAGGTCGACTTCAGCGTCGACACCAAGGCGCGCTGGATGGAAGAGGAGATCGAGGTCAAGTTGCGCAACCACAAGGCGCAGGCCGTCGAGGTGCTGGTCCGCGAGAGTTTGTATCGCTGGAGCAACTGGAAGCTCGTGACGAAGAGCCACGAGTTCGAGAAGCAGGACGCGCGCACGCTGCACTTCCCGGTGCGCATTGCGGCCGACGGCGAGGTCGTGCTGCGTTACCGCGTGCGTTACACTTGGTAGGTCATGCAGCGACCCGACGATCTCGAACGCAAGGCCAGCATCGCAGTTTCGCCGTACGAGGCCGAACTGCGCCGGGGCCCGATCGCGCTGCGCTTTCCGCCCGCGCTCGAGCGTGAATACAGCCGCTTCCGTCTGCAGCTGATCCTGCCGCGCGCAAAGCTGTGGCTCTGGGTGCTGCTGAGCCTGACCGTGATCGCCAGTATCTACCGCCTCTTCTTCTCTGGCGGCTTCGGGTTCAACGTCGAAACCGTGCTGCGCATCGCCGTGCTGAAGGCGGCCTGCGTGGCGATGCTGTTCGCCGCCTACAGCCCACGCCACGAGCAGGTGTACCCGCGCATCGCGCTGGCGGGCGCGGCCCTGTATGCCATGGCGCTGTCCGTGCTCGTCATGCAGATCATCCTCGAGGGCGGTGCCGAGACGCTCAGCATCCTGACGGTCAACGCGCTCGCGGTGTTCTTCCTGCTGGGCCTGATGTTCATGCCGGCGCTCGGCGTCGCGGTGCTGAGCCTCGCGGCCTTCGTCGCGGCGGGCCTGGCCTACGGCCAGTCGCCCGCGATGCTGGCCTATACGTCGGTGCTGCTTGTCAGCGTCATCGGCATCGGTGCCTATATCGCCTGGGGCGTCGACGAGGCCGCCCGACGCCTGTTCCTCGAGCGCGGCGCACTGGGCGACCTGGCCGAACGCGATGGCCTCACCGGCCTGCGCAATCGCCGCGCGTTCGATGATCACCTGCTGCGGGTCTGGCAGCAGAGCCTGCGCGATCGCACCACGATTGCCGTGCTGCTGATCGACCTCGACCACTTCAAACCGTACAACGATCTCTACGGGCACCAGGCCGGTGATTCCTGCCTGCGCTACATCGCCCAGATCGTGCAGCGCCATGCGCGCCGGCCGCTCGACATGGCGGCGCGTTACGGCGGCGAGGAAATGGCGATCGTGCTGTTCCAGGTCACGCCCGACCACGCCCGCGCGATCGCGGAGCAGTTGCGTGCGGCGATCGAGGGTGCGCGCATCGAGCACCGCGCTGCGCCGCGCAGCGGCCGTGTGACTGCGAGTGTCGGCGGCGCATGGATCGAAGCGAGTCTCGAGCGCACGCCTGACGACATCGTGCAGCTGGCCGACGAAGCGCTGTATGCCGCGAAGCAGGCCGGGCGCAACGCCGTGCGCTTCCTCGGGCCCGAGCATTCGAACGCGTTCACCGGCACGATGCGCCGGCTGCCGGCCGACTGGCCCGGCCCGAACGCCGGCTGAGCCGCGCCGCGTCGCGGCCTTACTTCAGTAGGCTGCGCAGCATCCAGGCGGTCTTCTCGTGCACCTGCAGCCGCTGCGTCAGCAGGTCGGCCGTCGATTCATCGCCGCCCTTGTCCGCCAGCGGGAACGTGGCGCGCGCCGTGCGTGCCACGGCCTCGTGGCCCTCGACCAGCAGCCGCACCATGTCGAGCGCGGCCGGAACGCCGTCGGTTTCCGCGATGGATGTCAGCTTCGAGAATTCGCGGTAGGTGCCCGGCGCCGGGTAACCCAGCGAGCGGATGCGCTCTGCGATCGCATCGAGCGCCGTCCACAACTCGGTGTACTGCTCCATGAACATCAGGTGCAGCGTGTTGAACATCGGGCCTTCGACGTTCCAGTGGAAGTTGTGCGTCTTCAGGTACAGCGAATAGGTGTCGGCCAGCAGGTGCGCGAGCCCGTCGGCGATCTTCGCGCGGTGCTTCTCGTCGATGCCGATGTTGATGCCGGGGGTGAATCCGGCCTTTGCGACGGTCTTGCGAGCCATGGGCGCATCCTCTGGAAACTGGTGCGGACCATGCTAGCGCCGCACCGAAGCTGCGGCTAATCGCAATTACCGAAGTGAATGATCGACGCGCCCTATCGCTGGCCTGGGCGTGACGTCGCGTCAGTTGGCGCGATAGGCCCGCGCGAACACGCGCACGTGTTCGTCGATCAGCGCGTTGATGTCGAGCGGCCGGCAGCGCGTGCCGCCGAGATCGTGCTGGTGCAGCAGCGCCAGGATGATGGGCGACAGCAGCATCAACCCCGCCTGGCGCGGGTCGCACTCGGCGATGACGCCCTGGCTGACATACGCCCGCAGCCGCGTCTCGAGCGCCTGCAGCGTGGGTTCGAGCACATCGACGAGGTAGTCGAGGCCAGTGCCCGGGTTGCGCAGCCCCTCGGCGAGCCCGATGCGATGCAGGCTGCCGACCTGGCCGGTGGTCCAGCCCTTGACCACCCGCTGCAGGAAGCTGACCAGCGCCGGTTCGAGCGCTTCGCCGACGTGATCGGCGCTGCGCGCGCGCTGCAGGTGGACCGACGCGCCCTCGAGTGCGTTGGTGAATACGGCCTTCACCAGAGCCTCGCGGGTGCCGAAATAGTGGCGCAGGGTCGGCACGCTGACGCCGGCAGCCAGGGCCAGTTCACGGAAGCTAGGCGAGGCGCCATTCTGGCTGGAAAGGCGCAATCGGGCCTTTTCGATCAATGCCTTACGGCGCTGATCGAAATCCGCATTTCGTGCTCCGACCGTGCGTGCCATGCGTCGACCCCCAGAACCTGATTGATTAATTAGACCAGATGAAATAATCTATTGCAACTGGGCTCCAGCGGGGGCCTGACACGGACGTCTTCGACGCAGGAACGGACATGGCCTTCGACACTACGAACGACAGTTTCTTCGCGCGCTACCGCTGGTGGATCCTGGGCGCGGTCGCGCTCGTGATCACCGCGCTCGCGTGGCAGCGCGCGACGCGGCCGACGCCGGTGGGCGTCGTCGAAGTCAGCGCGGGGCCGGCTGAGCGCGTGCTCGCGATCACCGGACGCACCCGGCCGCAGGTCACCGTCAACATCGTGCCGAAGCTCGGCGGCCAGATCGTGCGCCTGACAAAAGAAGAGGGCGAAACGGTGAGCGCCGGTGAACTGCTGGTGCAGCTCGATGCGGAAGCGCCGCGCGCCGCGGTTGACGAAGTCGATTCCAAGGTCGCCTCGCAGACGCGCGCGCTGGCCGAAGCGCGCCGCAACTTCGAGCGCGTCGACCAGCTGAAGAACCGCGGCCTCGCGACCGTCAAGGAATTCGACACCGCGCGCTTCGATCTCGACCAGGCGCAGGCGGAGCTCGTGCGCCTCAACGCGACGCGCCGCGAAGTCGGC
>JBIITU010000309.1:0-4295 GCA_044340335.1 Steroidobacteraceae bacterium | reverse complement strand
CCAGGATGTACTCGGCGCCCTTGGCCGTGTCGCGCGTGCCCAGCACCAGCGGCCGGATGCCGTTCGGGTCGCGGAAGCCGACGATGCCGTGCCCGATGACCATCGCGACGACCGCATAGCCGCCGCGGCAGCGCCGGTACACGGCGGTCAGCGCGGCAAAAATGTCGGCCGGTGTCACGCGCGGCGTGCCGACGCGCTGCAGTTCGGACGCGAACACGTTCAGCAGCACTTCCGAGTCGGAGGAAGTCGACAGGTAGCGCCGATCCTCGCGCGTCATCACGGCGGCGAGTTCGGTGGCGTTCGTCAGGTTGCCGTTGTGGGCGAGGCAGATGCCATACGGCGCGTTGACATAGAAAGGCTGCGCCTCGGCCGCGCCATCGCAGCCGGCGGTCGGGTAACGGACGTGGCCGATGCCGACGTTGCCGCGCAGGTCGAGCATGTCTTTCTCGGAGAAGACATCGCGCACCAGCCCCTGCCCCTTGCGCATGCAGAGCTGGCCGTCGCTGACGGTGACGATGCCGGCGGCGTCCTGGCCGCGGTGCTGCAGCATCGTCAGTGAGTCGTAGAGCCGCTGGTTGACGGGGCTGGTTCCGACGATCCCGACAATCCCGCACATGCGACGTTCTCCAGGGGTATCAGTTCGTATCGAGCGTGCTGACGATCGGACGATCACCGACGATCTTGCGGATCGCATCGCCCGCCGACTCGGCATAACCCATCAGCGTTGCATCCTGCCACCAGCTCGAGCGATCGAGCTCGAGCAACTGCCCCAGGATGGCGAGCACGCCGAGCACGACGATGCCGCGCAGCAGGCCGAACAGGAAACCGAGGAAGCGGTCGAAGCCGCTGAAGATCGACATGCGCACGAACTGGTTCATCAGCACGCCGATGAGGGTGCCGAGCAGCAACACGCCGAGCGCAACGATCGCGCGCGCGACCCAGGTGTTGACCGGATCTTCGGCCAGCAGGCCCTCGAGGTGCGGCCCGACGCGGTCGGCATATTTCCAGCCGGCCCACAGGGCCACGACCCAGGTGATCAGCGAAATGGCTTCGCGCAGCAGCCCGCGGAAGGTCCCGATGATCGCGGAGATCAGCACGATGGCGATCAGCGTGTAGTCGACGGGCGTCATGCGCGCTCTGGCTCTGCTCCGCGGGCGAATTCGTCAGGCCGGCGCATTGTACTCGAAAGGGTCGCGCAGTTTCGCCGCGAGGGCGCGCGATCGCGGCGTGAAGTCCGGCACTGCGTCACGGTCCGGCGACAACGGTGCCGGAATGACCCGCCGTCCGCAGCCGGGCGCGCAGTGCATCAGCGTCGGCACGCTCGCCAGCGGGTCCGACCCGCACGCGATGCAGCGTGCGGCCACCCGCCTGCACCACCGTCACCGTGGCGGCGAAGCCCTGCCGACGCAGCGTCGCGGCCAGCGCATCGGCGGTGGTGCGCGACGAGAAGCTGCCCACCTGCACGACGTAGGCCCCCGCCGGCCCCATCGCAGCCGGCGTCGATGCAGACCGCGGCGAGTCTGCGACCGGCGCCGTTGAGGATGCAGCTGGCGCTGTGGTGGCCGCTGGCGCTGTGGCCGCTGGCGCTGCCGCGCCGGTCGGCGGCAACGGCGCCACGGCCGCGCCGGAGCTGGCGGGCAGGCCCATGGCTTCGCCAGCCGACGCCTGCGGGCCGCTGGTCGACGCCGGCAGCGAGGCACGGCCGGGAGCGCGCTCGGCGACGTCGATGTCGATGGACCGCATCGGCGCGGTCGAGGCCGTGCCGGACGTCGGCAGGTTGATGGCGTCGACGGGCACCGCGGCAGTCGGGCGGCGCGGCCCGGACAGCATTTCCGGCACCAGCACGACGACCAGCGCGACGAGGATGATCGCGCCTGTGATGCGATGCTTGATGGGAGTTTCCACGGTGCGAGTGCGGTCAGTATAGCCCAAGCCACTCGAGCGCCGGCCCGACGGTGTGGAACGAACCGAACACGATGATGCGATCCGTGGCTTGCGCGCGCGCACGCGCTGCGGCGCACGCAGCCGCGACATCGACGGCCTGTGCCACGACCGCGCAGTCCGCCGGCAGCCGCTGTGCGAGCGTCGCCGCATCGAGCCCGCGCGGCTCGTGGATGCCGGCGAGCAACCACTCATCGACCAGCGGTGCGAGCGCTGCCGCCACCCCGACCGCATCCTTGTCAGCGAGCATGCCGCAGACCGCGAGCGTGCGACCGGCGCAGGGGCGCGCGCGCAGCGCAGCCGCCAGCACGGCAGCCGCAGCCGGGTTGTGGGCGACATCGAGGATCCACTCGGGGGCGCCCGCGACGATCTGCAGTCGCCCCGGCAAGGCCACTGTTTCGAGCCCGCGCTGCGCCATGGCAGCATCGAACCGCAGCCCGCTCATGCGCCGCTCGGTGAACGCCTCGAACGCCGCGAGTGCCGTCGCGGCGTTGGTGTACTGGATCGGTCCGGCAAGCGCCGACGACGGCAGTCGCTCGAAGTGCCAGCGACGCCCGTGGAAGCTCCAGTGCATATCTTGTGACGACCGCTCGACCCGAAAATCGCGCTGCGGCCAGCGCGGGTCGGCGCCGAGCGCGTCGATGGCAGTCGCGACCGACCGCGGCATGTCGGCACTGCCGAGCACGACGGGGCGCCCGGCGCGGAAGATCCCGGCCTTCTCGGCACCGATCGCCTCGACCGTGTCGCCAAGCCACTCGCAGTGGTCGAGCCCCACTGAACAGAGCACGGCGACGTCGGCATCGAGAATGTTGGTCGAATCGAGTCGGCCACCCAGGCCGACTTCGACGATGCCGAGATCGACGCGCGCGCGCGTGAACAACTCGAACGCGGCGAGCGTGTTGTACTCGAAGAAAGTCAGCGTCGTCGCGCCGCGCGCCGCTTCGATGCGCTCGAATGCGGCGATCAGCTCGGCATCGGTCGCGAGCCGGTCGTGGTCGGCGTCAGCGAGGCGGACACGCTCGTTGTAGCGCACGAGATGCGGCGATGTGAACACGCCGATCGACAAGCCCGCGGCCCGCGCGAACGCCGCGAGGTGCGCGACGGTGGAGCCCTTGCCGTTGGTGCCGCCGACGAGAATGCTCGGAAACGGCGCCGGCCACAGCCCGAGACGCGCCGCCACCGGCCGGATGCGGTCGAGACCCAGATCGATGCTGCGCAGGTGGACACGCTGCTGCAGCTCCAGCCAGGCGGCGAGCGACCGGGTCACGGGGAATCAGCGCAGCGACGCGGCGCGGACGGCCACAGCGAGGCGGGCGACGGCGTCAGGCCGGGCTGTCGGCGGTGGCTGCCACGGCCACCGCCGGTGCGGCAGGCGGCAGTCGCATCAGCATGCGCAGCAACTGCGACAGCCGATCACGCATGTCGCGCCGGTCGATGATCATGTCGATCGCGCCGTGATCGAGCAGGAACTCGCTGCGCTGGAAGCCCTCGGGCAGGGTCTCGCGCACGGTCTGCTGGATCACGCGCGGGCCCGCAAAGCCGATCAAAGCCTTGGGCTCGGCGATGTTCAGGTCGCCGAGCATCGCCAGACTCGCCGACACACCGCCGGTCGTCGGATCGGTCAGCACGGAGATGTACGGCAGGTGCGCCTGCGCGAGCCGGGCGAGCGCAGCGCTGGTCTTGGCCATCTGCAGCAGCGACAGCAGCGCTTCCTGCATGCGCGCGCCACCGCTCGACGAAAAGCAGATCACCGGCATGCGATGCTCGATCGCATGATCTACGGCGCGCCGGAAGCGCTCGCCGACCACCGAGCCCATCGAGCCGCCAAGGAACTGGAACTCGAACGCGCAGGCGACGACCGGCAGGCCGTCCATGCGCCCCGCAAGCGCGATCAACGCGTCGCGTTCGCCGGTGCTCTTCTGCGCCGCGACCAGGCGATCCTTGTAACGCTTGCTGTCCTTGAACTTGAGCGGGTCCTCGGGGCTGATGTTCGCGCCGATTTCGATCGTGCTGTCCGGATCGAACAGCCGGTCGAGTCGTTCGCGGGCACCGATCCGCATGTGATGACTGCACTTCGGGCAGACGTTCAGGTTGCGCTCGAGTTCGGCGCGGTACAGCACCGCATCGCAGGCCGAACACTTCATCCACAGGCCCTCGGGCACCGAGCGAGTGCGACGCTCGGTCTTGATGCGCGACGGCATGATCTTCTCGAACCACGACATGGCCTGGGCCTTTGGCTAGCTCTGCGAGGTTGGGATCATAGCGGAAGCCTCCGCCGGCGGCGGCAACCCGAAGGCGGCCGGGTACTGCACGCTATCGAGATACAGGCCTTCGGCCGGCGCGGTCGGGGGCGC
>JBIITU010000068.1:0-11558 GCA_044340335.1 Steroidobacteraceae bacterium | reverse complement strand
GGAAGCCTTCCGAGCGCACGTTGACGAAGCCGGCGTCGCGCGCGGCGGCACCGAGGTCGAGGCGCGCGGCTTCGCGCCAGAACGGCTCGCCGCCGTTGACGGCCTGGTACTCCGCCCAGAACTCGCCGACGCGGTCGAGCGCGTCGTAGCGCGTGACGTCGGTGAACAGCACGTCGCCGCCCGGACGCAGCAGCCGGAACGCCTCACGCAGCTGCGCGCGCGTGATCTCGGCCGGGATCTCGTGCATGACGATGTACGACGTCACGAGATCAAAGCTCGCGGCGTCGAGGCCCGTGTCCTCGCCGGCGATCTGCAGCAGCCGCCAGTGCCAGCCGTGTTCGTTCGCGACGCGCTGCGCCTGCTCGAGCATCCGCATGGAAAGATCACAGCCCCAGATCTCGGCCTGCGGGAAGGTCTTCGCCAGCTGCATCGTGTAGTGCGCGCTGCTGGTGCCGATCTCGAAGATGCGGCGGTAATCCTGGCGCGGCAGCACCGACAGGATCTCGCGCCGCTGCGCGAAGATGTCGCCGGGGTAATTGCGCGCGACGTATTCACGGTGCAGCAGTTCGCCGTGCACGAAGCCCTGGTAGGGATGGCCATCCCAGCCGCCCGTGGTGCGATGGATCCACCAGCCCTTGAAGTACTCGGGCACCTGCTCGCCGACGCGCGCTTCGATCCGCGTCGGGCCTTTGGCCATCAGTGCATCGAGGCGCGGCACGAGGTCGTCGCGCTGTTCGTCGAACGCCGCCTGCACGATGCGGCCATGGTTGCGGCCACTCCACTCCGTGACCGCCGCGAACGCCGCGTAGGCGGGCGAATCAGCCAGCGCGCCATCGACCTGCCGCATGCGCTCGTCCAGATCCGCGGCGAGCGTGTCGTTCGACAGGCCCTTGGCCGACATGTCCAGCGCGATCTGGCCCTTCAGCGGGCCGATGACGCGCCCCAGGTCGCCGGCGAACTCCACCGCGGCGCGACCCGTCTGCTTCAATGTGAAATCCATGTTGTGTCTCCAGCCTGCTGGCGCTGCGGGGAATCAGTCTAGCGCGGTCGCCGCCGCGAACTGAATCTCGGCATCCCAGACTTTGTCGGGCAACGGCAATCCGGCCAGCAGCCCGGGCTCGATCGGCGGTGCGTCCGGCTGCCGCAGCACCTCGGCCAGCAGGTGATGGATCTGGCGCAGGTGCTGGGCGACATGCCAGGCCGTGCGCTCGAGCACCTCGTGCAGCGGCCGGTTGCCATAGTAAGTGGCCACCGGCAGTGAATCGGGAGCGCGTGCCAGTGCCGGTGCCGCGTCGTGCAACGCGACCGCCACGCGGCGCAGTTCAGCCGCCAGCGCCTGCGGTTCCATCATGGCCTGGGGCGGCAAGCGCTCGAAGTACTCGTAATCCAGCCGCCCGCCGCCGCCGGGTCCGGTTGCATCCAGCAGCCCCTGCACGATCATCGCAACGTGATAGAGCAGGTCGGCGTGGCGTCGCGGGCGCTCGGGCAGCGTGTCGGGCAGCGCCGCGGCGGGCCAGCGCTCGGCGTGGCGGGCTGCGACCTCGACCAGCTGCTCGAGCCGCTCGAGCAGCTGCGGCACAGGCAGTCGAGCGCGCTCGTAGGGCACACCGACGAAGCGCGCGACTTCCTGCAGATCCTGCGCGAGCACATAGCACGCGCCGCGCGCGAGCACCGGCACCGTGCGTACGCCGAGGGCAGAAAGCCGCGGCAACGCATCCGGTGCCGCGAGCACGTTGATCGACTCGAACGGCACGCCGCGCGCCTGCAGGAACTCGCGCGCCCGCAGACAACTCGTGCAGCCAGGCTGCCAGTACAGTCGCAGCGGCGCGTCGACATCCGTGGCGGGAGCTTGCATGGCTGCGAGTGTAACGCCGGCCCCGCTGCTATCCTCGGCGCGTGGATCACGCCCGCGCCCTGCTCGATTTCTGGTTCGGCCCCAAGCCGCTGACGGCGGCAACGCTCGGCCAGCGCATGACCTTCTGGTTCGGCGGCGATGCACCTGAGATGACTGAGATGCGTGATCGCGACCTCGAAGCGCGCTACGCACCGCTGGTGCGCCGGGCGCTGGCCGGCGAACTCGCCGCCTGGGCCGACAGTCCGCGGCGCCGGCTCGCGCTGATCCTGTTGCTCGACCAGCTGCCGCGCAACATCTTCCGCGGCTCCGCCCAGGCGTTCGCGGGCGATGCCGTGGCACTGGCGCTGACGCGGGAAGGCATCGAGCAGGCAGCGGATGCAGCGCTCGATCCAGCCGAGCGCATGTTCTTCTACATGCCGCTGCAGCACGCCGAGTCGGCCGAAGTGCAGGATGAATCGGTCGCGGTGTTTCGCCGACTCGCCAGCGAAGTGCCCGCGGACCTGCAGCCTGTGTTCGAAGGCGTTTCCCACTATGCGCTGCGGCATCGTGACATCGTCCAACGCTTCGGACGGTTTCCGCATCGCAACGCGGCGCTCGATCGGGTCTCCACCGAAGTGGAATCGCTGTGGCTCGCGCGCAGCGGCGAGCGCTTCGGTCAGTAGACCCGGGGCAGCGCGCGCGGCAGCGTCGGTGGGCCAAAAAAAGGCCGCGCCGACAACAGCCGGCGCGGCCTCAGGGTGGCGGACATCGGGGAAGAAGAGTCCGCGCTCAGGGTTCGGTGTCAGTAGATCGCTGGGGCCCGCGCCCTTGCGGCCTGCGCCAGGCGCGCGTCGATCGGCGCCAGGAGCAAAGCCCCGTCGCGACGTCGGATCAGCTGCGCGGACTGCAGGCCCGACCGCGCCCCCGCGCGCTGCGCAGGAGAAGCGGCGCCGGAACCCGGCAGCAGCAAAGCCCAGGAAACTGATTTCATGCCGGGGTGAAAGCAAAGCGCATGCCAGCATGCCTGGCAGGCAAACCGTGCGGGCGCGGCCCCGGCTGGGGCGAGCATGCAGCCTTGCTGGGCCTCAACCCGGGCGCGCGGCGCCGAAACTGACGCGTTGCGTCAGTTGCGGACGCGCAGCATCAGCGCGCCGGTACATACAGGCAGGGCTGGCCGCCCGCCTTCAAGGCATCGCAGAGCGCGCGTGCATCCGCTTCGCTGCGCACGACAGCCTGCAGCCGATACAGCCGCGCGCCATTGCCAGAGGTGGGCGTCATCATTGGCGTCAGGGCTTTCAACTGGGCGAAGCGGTCGCTCGCCGCTTTCCACTGCGCCAGCGCATTCGCCTCGTTCGAGAACGCGCCCAACTGGACGCGATGCGTTGCCGCCGCCGAGACGGCCGGTGAGTTAGCCGCGCCAGCGGTGACGGCTGGCTTGGGGGCCGGCTGCGCAGCGGGCTGTGGCGCGGGCTTAGCGGCGACGGGTGGGGTGCTGGGCGCCGCAGCCGAGGGCGGCACTGCAGGGGGCGCTGCGGCCGGGGGCGTCTGCGCAGTCGCTGGAGCCGGCGCTACAGCGGGCGCAGCAGGTGCAGCGACGGGCGGCGTGGGCGCTGGCGCCGTGACGCCACCCTGCATGACATTGAAATTCTCGATGCGGACGCGCGCTTCCTGCGACCACTTGCCGTCGGGATAAGCAGTGACGAACTGCTGGTAGGCGTCGGCGGTATCGGCGGCGGTGGCTGTCTGCCAGTCGCGCTCCTCGCTCAGCTGCTTGGTGCGTTCGGTCGCCTGCGCGGCGAACTCGCTCTGCGGATACTTGGCGACGAACGCATCGTAGGCCTCGATGCTGTCGGCGCTCTGCGCGTTGCGCCAGTCACCCGCTTCAGGGCTGCAGGCCGCAAGCAGCAGCACAGCAACGCCTGCGGCGCAGATGCCGCGAAACCTGTCTGGAACTCGCCCGATTCGCCGCGTTTGACCCTGCATCACGCCGCTCCCGCCCTGAGGATGGAGCGCCTATTGTAGGCCGCTTGCGCTCAATTGCAGCTTGTCAGCGCGTTGATCCAGCCAGAAACGACCGCCACCCCCGCGGTATCGACTCGCGTGCTCGTGATCGGCGGCATCGCGGCGATTGGCGCGTGCCACGATGATCGATCGGTCGGCACTACCCGGCGCGATCAGGCGCGCGTTCGCGATGCCGAGGCCGCCGGCCTGCGGCGCGACGTCGCAAGCATTGGTCTGCGCCAGCGACGTCGTGTAGCGCAGGTCGAGCGTAGTCGGCGTGCCGCCGCCGGGACGATGGCAGTGCGAGCAGTTCGTGTGCAGCCAGGCGCGCGCGCGCTCCGCCGCCGTGCCGCTGCTGCCGTACGGATCCGGCATCGACGGCAGCGATGCCGGCGTCGCCGTGATCGGCGGGCTGAGAGTGTTGATCGCATTCAGCGTGACGATCTGGTTTGCCGTGCGATTGGTCGCGGTGTACAGCAGGTTGCCGTTGAGCTGCGCGGTCTCGAGGCCGAGCGAACGACCCGAGGCCTGCGTATGGCACGCAAAGCACTGCGATTCGCTCGGGAACACCCAGCTCTGGCCGGCGACCTGCACGGTCTTGCCGCCCACGACACGGGTCGCGTCCGTGCCTCCGACATTCCACTCGTAGGTATAGCCGCCCCAGTTGCCATTCGTGTGGCGCATGAACAGCCGGGTCTCCACCAGTCGCGAACCGATCGCGAAGTTCTTGACCAGCACCGAGCCATTCGGGAAATCCCAGTCGCCATCTGTGCCGACCGTGATGTTCTGGCCGTTCGGCAGCGCGAGGAATCGCGCCTTGGTCGAACCGTCCGACCAGAATGGCGCATTCGGCGCATAGGGGATCAGCCCACTGGCCGGCTGCGTAGCGTTGGATGGGTTCACGCACCCGGTTGCGGACAGCTGTGTCGGAATCGTGCCGCCGGTGGCGCCGCCACCGCCTGACACCAGTCGATGCAAGGTGCCGCCGTAGTGCACGACGAACATCTCGCCATCGATACCCTGCCCGAACGATGCGACCGACAGCCCGGAATCGAAACCACTGCTGACCTGCAGGGTTGGTGGTGTGTCGCGCGCAATGTGCCAGATCCGCCCGGAAACGAAATCCGCGAACACGTAGCGACCCGCGAGCGCGGGAATCGAATTGCCGCGGTAGACGTAACCGCCGGTCACCGATGCGCCGAGCGCGCGACCGTACTCGGCGACGGGATCGATCAGGTTCTGCGCCGGGCCGCAGTTGGAGTTGAACGGATGCGCGCCTTCGCGACAACGCCAGCCGTAGTTGCCGCCGGCCACGATCCGGTTGATCTCCTCCCACGCGCCCTGGCCGACATCGCCGAGCCACAGTTCGTTCGACCCTGTATCGAAGCTCCAGCGCCACGGGTTGCGCAAACCGACGGCATAGATCTCGGGGCAGTTCTGCGCGCCGCTGCCGGTGCTGCACAGCGCGTTGCCGGCATACGGGTTGCCTGCGGGGATACGGTAGCGCACGGCGCCCGTGTCGCCAGAGATGTCGATGCGCAGCATCTTGCCGAGCAGGGTCTGCAGATTCTGGCCGTTGCCGATCGCGCCGTACGGATCGCCCCCGCTGCCGCCGTCACCCAGACCGATGTACAGCATGCCATCCGGACCAAAGGCGATGTGACCACCGTTGTGGTTGGTGTCAGGCTGGTTGATCGTCAGCAGGATGCGCTCGCTCGCCGGATCGAGCGTGGTGCCACCATCGTTGCTGCGAAACTCGGAGATCCGCGACACGAGCTGCGGGCTGCCCGTGGTGTACGACAGGTACACGCGCGGATCCGTCGGGAACTGCGGGTGGAACGCGAGGCCGAGCAAGCCCATCTCGCCGCCTGATCGCACGCGCGCCGCGATGTCGACGAACAGCGTGCTGGCCGCGACCGCCGCATCGTTGTTGAACACCCGCACGCGTCCGGCCTGCTCGACGACGAACCAGCGCGTCGCGCTGCCGGGTGCCTGCAGCATCAGGATCGGGTTGGTGAATGTCAGGTTCGGGAATGCGCGCTGCAGCCCGAGCGTGACTTGCGTGGTCGGCGCCTCACCCGCCAGGCAGGTGGTATTCGAGGGGCGCGAGTCCAGACCCTGCGCGGGCGGCGGTGGCGGTGGCGGCGGTGGCGGTGGCGGGGGCGGGGGTGGTGGTGGCGGCGGCGGCGGCACGACACCGCCACCCGTGCCACCATCCGGCGAGGGCGAACTGCAGGCCCCCAGGGCCAGCAGGCAACTCAGTAGGACAAGGCGCGACAGTTGCATGGTGCAGACGCGTTGTGTTGCGATGGCTGATCGCATGGTGTCACATCCCGCTGCCCTTCTGAATCGCGTCCGCCGTCCGCAAATCGCGACATGTGCGGGGCGCAGGCGATGAGCGGTCGCGCCGCCGTCGAGCTCGTGGCGCAGCGCGGCAATGGCGCCGAGTACCCGGAGAACTCGCTGCCGGCGCTGCGTTCAGCGCTGCAGCTGGGCGTCGCGAAACTGTTCATCGAGGCGCAGCTGTCGCGCGATGCGGAAGCGTTCGCGTTGCGCGATGCCGATACTCTGCGCGTGACTGGCCGCCGCGGCTCGGCGCTGGATCTTGCGGCCACGGATCTCGCTGCGCTCAGCTGCCAGGAACCGGACCGCTTCGGCGACCGCCATGCCGACGCGCGCATTCCGCGCCTCAGCGCCGTCGCGCAGCTGCTGCAGGACTGGCCGCATGCGCGGCTGTTCGTCGAGATACGGCGCGCCAGCCTCGCGCGCCATGGCGCAGAGCGCTGCATCAACGTCGTGCTGAGTGCGCTGCGCGATTGCGCCGAGCGCCTGACCGTCGTGTCGCGCGATCTGGTCGTCGTCGAGCTCGCGCGTCAGCGCGGTGCCGCCGAAGTGGGCTGGATCCTGCCCGATCTATCGCCGAGTTCGCAGATCAAGTGCGAAGCACTGCGACCGGACTACCTGCTGTTTGCAGCCGGCCTGACGCCGACCGACAGCCAGTTGCGCCACGGCGCCTGGCGCTGGCTGGCGCTCGATGTCGTCGCAGGCGATGAGGCGCGTCGCCTCGTGACAGCCGGCGCGCCGCTGATCGGCACGGCGCACGTGCGGGCGCTGGCGCGCGAACTCGGTCTCAATGCGCGTTCGCCCGCGCCCCGGCCGGGCTGAGCAACAGCCCGTCAGCCTCGAGTTCCCGCAGCACGAACGCTTCGACCCAGGTGGTCGAGCCCAGGTCTTCGATGAAGCCGCAATGGCCGCCGTGGTCAGTCGTGACGATGCGCAGCACGTCCGGGCGTGCGAGCCGGGCCAGATCGGTGGCGGGGATCATCGGGTCGTCGACGGCAGCGAGGATGGTCGTGGGCACGCGCAGTTCGGCCAGCCTCGCTTCGGTGACGGCGTAGCCGGTCAGGTAGCTGTCGAGTTCGTCGTACTCCGTGTACGCAAGCACGAGATCGCGCGTCATCTGGCGCAGGTTGCGCGAGCGCAGCAGCGGCGCAAAATCGTAGACGCCCGGCCATACCCGCTGCTTGCGCAGCAGCGACCGCGTCCACTTCTGCACGAAGTAGGCGTGGTACAGCGCAAACCCCGACTCGATCGCATCGAGCGTCGTGTGCGGATCGAGCAGCGGCGAGATCGCGAGCACGCGCTCGATCTCGATGCCGGCGCGCGGCGCCTCCGCTGCCACGCGCAGCATGAAGTTGCCGCCCAGCGAGAAACCGGCCAGCACCAGTCGCTGCTGGGCGAACATCTGGCGCAGCGCGGCCACCGCACCGACGACCTCGGGCAGTCGGCAGGAGTGGAACAGTTCGCGATTCAGGTGATGTGTGTCGCCGTGATCGCGCAGGTTCAGGCGCACGACGTCGACGCCGCGGTCGAGCAGCGCGTGCGCAAGGCTCAGGATGTACTGCGAGTCCGCGCTGCCTTCCCAGCCATGCAGCAACACCGCGAGGGTTGCGCCCGGCGCCGGACCTGCCGTGGTGTGAAAGGCCTGCAGCGTCACTCCAGCGCCGCAATCGAGCAGCAGCTCGTGGCTGCGGCGGCGCCAGGCGGCAGTGCGACGCTCGACCCGCAGGCGGCGCGGCGGCAGGCTCGGCAGAATGGACTGCAGATGCGGGCTGCGCAGCCAGCGCGGCGGCAGGAAGCGACGGCCGATCATCAGCCCGCCGGGCGCAGACGGATCTCGACGCGATTGTTGGCTTCCGCGACGTTGTTCCAGTCGGCTGCGGTCAACTGCGGGGAATCGGCCGGATAAGGCATCGCGCGCTGCGTCTCGGCGCCAGCCGCAATCCGGACGTCGAGCGCACCCGCGCTCTCGGCCCGCAACGTCTCGATCAAGTTGACGAGCGCGATCGGCTGGCGTTGCGCCATGGTCAGCGATTCATCGAACGGATTGCCGATCAGATCGCAACCAGCGAGCGGCGTGGCATCGAGAGCCGGACCAAAGCCCTCGCCCGATCGCCCCGCGAGGCAGAAGCGGCCGGGATGCGCGCTGACGGTGACGAGCCCGCGAAAGCCATTCGCAGCCAGTTCGCGCAGCAGCGTGCGCAGCGCCTCGAGGCGCTCGCCCGACAGCGGCACTTCGCCGTAGGGCACAGGCTGCACGATCTTGTCCTGCAGCGGCTGTGCGGGCGCAGGTTCCGCGGCGGCGCCATCGACCAGACCGACGGGTTGCGCGGCGGCCGCTCCGGCGGTGTCGTCGGTCGTGTCGCCCATGGCACCGGCGGCGGGCGCCGTGACGGGCCGGGCTGCCGCAAGCGGCGCCTGCGTGCCCGCTGCAACCAGCTGCGCCGCCAACACCTGCGTTTGCCGGGTTTCCTGCCACCACAGCACGCCCAGCACGGCGGCTGCCAGCGAAGCGGCGGCAGCGACCAGCCAGGGCGTGCGCGGCGGCTCGGGCGGCTCCATGACCACCGGCGGCGGTGGCGGCGGATTCAGCTCGGTGACCGACGCGCGCACGTCGGCGAGCAGGCGCTCCGATTGCAGATCGAGGCTCGCACTGATCGAGCGGCGCAGATCGCCGAGTTCGGTGCGCAGTGTCGATTCCATCTGCAGCCGCAGATCGGCGAGCGCCGTGGCATCGACCTGCGGCGCCGCAGCGGCTGGCGCCGCGGCGGCGTCACCGTCGGGCGCGGCAGCAGCAGCGGCGACGGCCGCGAGGGGCAACAGCGTCGGTGCGTCGGGCCGCGAGATCACCACGGCGACATCGTTGGCCGGCGTGAACGCGCTCTGCCGGCCCTGGCGGCGATCGGGCACGAGACGCAACTGATGCAGCACCGTCGAGACTTCGGCGGGCTTGATCTGCTTCGGCAGCACGCCCATCGCACCGAGTGCACGCGCCTGGCCGAGGTAGAGCTCACCCTCCTGCGACGTGTACATCATGATCGGGATGGTGGCCGTGGCCGGGTTGTTCTTGATCAGCTGCACGGCCTGGAAACCGTCCATGCCCGGCATCATGTGATCCATGAAGATCACGTCTGGCCGCGCCTTGGCGAGGTACTCGATCGCGACCTCGGCGGTTTCAGCGGTATCGACCGCGATTTCGTACTTCTCGAGGATGCGAGCAAGGAAGCTGCGGGCGGATCGCGAATCGTCGACGATGAGGGCGCGCTTGGCAGACATGCTCGCTGTCCGTATCGATCGTTACAGAAGGCCGCCGGCATCTTAGCGCAGCTTCGTGCCCGCGGTGCTGCCGCCTGCCTTATGTCCGTGGTCCGCTGTCAACGCCTGGCCTGCGGCCGCGTTCTGCTGCCTGCCTACCCGCTATCCGGAGACAGACCCATGACCCCGAATCCCACTCAGCAGACGCGCACACCAATGGCCGTCATCGTGGCCGGAGCGCTGTTTGCGCTGCTCGCCGCGCAATCACCTGCCCTGGATGCGCGCGAACGCGGCGCCGCCGCGCAGCGCCCCGCCCGCGCGATGGCGCAGCGCCCGCAACCGGCTCGCCCACCCGTGTCGCGCACGACCGAAACCCAGCGCACGGACAACGGCTTCGTGCGCAACACGACGCTGACCCGCCCCGACGGTGCCACGGCGACCCAGCAGCGCACGGTGGTCAACGACCGCGAGGCCGGCACCCGCAGCGTCGACGTGACGCGCACGGGCTTCGACGGCAAGACCCGCACGATGAGCCAGGACACGCAGCGCACGGAGAACGGCTGGACGTCGTCGCGAACGCTGACGAACGCCGCTGGCGAAACCGCGACGCGCAACACCAGCGTGGTGATCGACAAGGACGCCGGCACGCGGACGCGTGAATCCGACCTGACCACCTTCGACGGTCGCAGCGCGAGCAGCACGACGGTGACGACGCGCACCGACACGGGTTTCACGCGCGAAACCAGCGGCACGGGTCCGAACGGCCAGAGCTTCGAACGCAGCGTCACGAAGGACTGCGACAAGGCGGCCGGCAAGTGCACGACGACGGTGACGAACGATCGCAGCAACGGCGGCTGAACCGACCGCAAGGCAAGGCCAGTCCCGCGCGGCGCGGAAGCTCAGTTCCGCGCCGTCGCGGGCGTGGCAGGTCGCGCAGCAAGGTCGCGGAAGTCACGCGCGTAGCCGGTCAACTTCTCGGACAGTTGGGCGCGCTGCCGCTGTGTCAGCGTTGCATCCAGCTCTGTCAGCAGCGCGACGATGGCGTCCCGATTGGCCTCGAACGCGAGGCGATAGTCCGGGTCCCAGCGCTCCTCGGGACTGGTCAGCAGGCGCCGCAGCTCGGCGGGCCAGGCCGGGTCGGTGCCGGACCGATCGAGCAGTTCGCTGAAACTGCGCCGCACGCGGATCCGATTCTCGACCCACCCGCAACTCGTCGGCTGCAGCGCGGCGAGGCGCGCGGCGATCAGCTCGCGCTGCGCCGCTGTCAGCTTGCCAACCCAGTTTTCAGCCGTCTTGACGAAGCTCTCCAACTGGCGGCGGCGACGCTTCGGCTCCGGTGTCTCGCAGTACTCCTCGCGCAGGTCCGGGTCATCCTCGCCGAGACTCGCGAACAGTTCATCGCGCTGGGCGGGCGACAGTCCGGCCAGGAAGCGCGCTGCATCCGGCGCGACGCGCGCGACTGCATCACGCCACAGGCCTTCTATGTCGATGCGGGCCTGGTCGATGCGGGCTCGACCGAGCGGCTGCGCCGCATCCCGGGCCAGGCCCTGTGCCAAGGCCGCATAGCGTGGCAGCTCGCTGCTGCGGTGCCAGACGAGAAATTCGCGCAGGGAACCGCGCAGCTGGGATGACTGCAGGTCTTCGAGCGAGACCTGGGTCTTCAGGTACAGGTAGGCGACAGTATCCAGCCGGTTGTAGACGAACTGGGAACTGCAGCCCACCAGCAGCAGTGCGCCGCAAGCGAGCGCGGCAAGGCGATGCAGGTGGCGAGGTTTACAATGGCTGGACATGAGGGACTCCGTCACAAGCATGCCAGTCACCGGTAGCGGCCGCCATCGCGCGCTGCGCGCTGCGCTGCTGCTGGCGTGGACGCTGGGACTGGCGTTGGCGCCACCGGCCAGTGCCGTCGACGCCATCGAACTGGAAGCCCGCAGCATCCGCGTCGCGGGCGTGCGGCTCGAGGGCGCAACATTGCGGCTCGACCTGCCGCGCACCGAGTCCGACCGCGCGCTGCGCAGCGAGTTCCGCGTGCGCCGCATCGATCTCGGCGGGACGCTGGGCGGCTGGAGCGAGCTGACACTGCGCTGCCCGGACACGCGTCTCGATGAACCCGAGTTTGGCTGCGCGG
>JBIITU010000003.1:0-43473 GCA_044340335.1 Steroidobacteraceae bacterium | reverse complement strand
TCGCGATCGCTGCGTCGCTGGGCTGGAACCTCGAAACCGGCGCTTTGCGCGCGCGCGGGCGCTGGCATGTGCGCGACGGCGTCGCGCTGCAGTTCACGGCCGGCCAGGATCAGCGCGGCTGGCGCGGCAATGCCAGCGTGCAGGATGCGTCGCTCGCTGCGTTGCGCGACTGGCTCGGGGCACAGGCCGGCGTGCCCGCGGACCTGGCCGTCGAGGGCCGCGTGAGCGCCACGGTAGACGTGCGCGGCGGCGCGCGCATCGAACAGGGCGTGGCGACCGTCACGGTCGCCGGCCTGAACTTCGGCAACGAGGCCGGCACCGTCGTTGGCGAGAACGTCGCCGCAACACTGACCGCGCGCGCCAATCCTGAGCGCGGTCAGCGCGCGCTCAGCGTGACGCTGGACAGCAGCGCCGGTCAGGCCCTGTTCGGCCCGGCGCTGCTCGACCTCGCGCTGCACCCGCTGGCGCTGCGCGCCCGCGGCGAGTGGCGCGACGATGTCATCGAACTGTCCGACGTCGCTGCGACGCAGCGCGACCTCAGCGACCTGCGCGCGACGGCAACCGTCGCGCTGGCACCGGCCCTGCTGCTGCGCGAGGCCGACATCGAGCTGCGCGACCTGCGCTTGCCACAGGCCTACACCGCTTACGCCCAGATCGCACTCGCCGCAACCGACTTCGGCACGCTCGACACGCGTGGTCGCATCACCGGCAGCGCGCGGATCCGCGACGGCGCGCTGGTGGGCGCGGACGCCCGGCTGCTGGGCCTCGAGATCGAGGACACGCGCGGCAAGTTCACGATGACCAACCTGCGCGGCAATCTGCACTGGGCCGCGGCGGGCGCGCCGGTCGAATCCTCGGTGCTGACGTGGACAGCAGGCAGCGCGTACGGGCTGTCGGGCGACGGCGCCCGGCTCGAGTTCATCGCGCAGGGCGCTTCGATCGCGCTCAGCAAGCCGGCGCGGCTGCCGATCTTCGACGGCGCGCTGATCGTCCGCACGCTCGCCGCAGATGCGATCGGCTCGGAGAATCCGGCGCTGCAGTTCGAAGCGGACCTCGAGCCGATCAGCCTGCAGCGGCTTGCCCCGGCCTTCGGCTGGCCGGCACTGGCTGGCCGGCTCTCCGGTCGCATCCCGCGCATCGACTATCGCGACAAGACGCTGACAGTCGCCGGTGACGTCGAGGCGCGCGTGTTCGGTGGCCGCGTGGTTGGCAGCAACCTGCGCCTGCAGGATCCGCTCGGACCGTGGCCGCGGCTGTTTGCAGATGTGCGCGCCTACGACCTCGATCTCGCCGAGGTAACGCAGACCTTCTCGATCGGCTCGATCACCGGACGCCTCGAGGGACACCTGCTCGGCCTCGAGCTGTTCAACTGGGCGCCGGTCGCCTTCGATGCGTTGTTCCAGACACCGCCAGGCGATCGCAGCCGGCATCGCATCAGTGCGCGCGCGGTCGGCAATCTGTCGAACATCGGCGGCGGCGGCGGCGGCGTGGTCGCGGCGCTGCAATCCGGCGCTTTCAAGCTGTTCGACGAGTACGACTACGAGCGCGTCGGCCTGCGCTGCCGCCTCGCCAACGATGTCTGCCTGATGTCCGGCATCGAACCGTCGGGCACGGGTTACTACATCATGAAGGGCAAGGGTCTGCCCCGGATCGACATCATCGGCAACGCCGGCCGCGTCAGCTGGCCGCAACTCGCGAGCCAGATCGCGACGCAGATGCGTGGCGAAGGCCAGTTGCGCATCGAATGACCGTCCCGGCGTGCCGCCATTGTCAAACGGCACGGGTTAAGGCAGCGTTCATCCACTGAGAGCACAATGGCGGCGTGCGGAGTCCGTGCCGCACCGGAGGTACTTTGAACATGCGTGGTTTTCGAAATCTGAACATGGCGCTGGCGAGCCTGGCGTTTGCCGCCTGCGTCACGATCAATGTCTATTTCCCGGCTGCGTCGGCTGAACGCGCAGCCGACCAGATCATCGACACCGTCACGAGCGGTGCCGGCTCGAGCGGCAGCAGCAGCGGCGCCACGCCGCCACCGCCCCAGTCGCGCCGAACCCCCGCCGAGGGGCCAGCGCCACTCGCATGGCTCGGCCGCGGCGCCGGCCACCTGCTCGAAGCGCTGGTGCCGGCCGCGCACGCGCAGTCGAACGCGAACATCGACATCTCCTCGCCCGAGATCCGCGCGATCACCGGGTCGATGCAGGCGCGGTTCGAGCAACTGCAGAAATACTTCGCGTCGGGTGCGGTCGGACTGACCGCCAACGGCCTCGTCGAACTGCGCGACCAGGCGAGCGTGCCGCTGGCCGAGCGCGCCGTCGTCAAGCGCCTGGTCGCCGAGGACAATCGCGACCGCAGCACGCTCTACGCGGAAATCGCCAAGGCGAACGGCCACCCCGAGTGGGAAGCCGACATTCGCGGCATCTTTGCGCGCCGCTGGATCGAGCGCGGTGCGCAGCCTGGCTGGTACTACCAGGACGCCTCCGGCAACTGGAAGCAGAAGTAGCGCTCGACCTGCAGCAGCGCCAGGCTCCGCAAGCACCTGCTGGCGCTATGCTAGGTGCCCATGAACCTGCTGCGTCGATCATTCGTCACCGCCGTCACCGTGGCTGCGGTCCTGCTGGCCACCTCGAGCATGCCTGCGGCTGCCGCAGACAGCGCCGCGCCCCAGTCGCTGCAGGCCTGGCGTGAGGCGCGTGTCGCAGCGCTGACCAGCGACTCCGGCTTCCTGACGCTGGCAGGCCTGTACTGGCTGGAGCAGCCGCGCAGCAGCTTCGGGCGCGCGCGCTCGAACACGTTCGCGCTCGAGCACCCCGCAATGCCGCGGCGGCTCGGCCACTTCGAGCGCGACGGCGACGCGGTGCGCTTCGTCGCTGCGCGCCGTGACAGCGTGTTTGCCGGTGAAACCGCCGTCACGCGCATCGACATGCGCAGCGATCGCGGCGGGCCGCCGACGGTGCTGCGGCATGGACCGATCGAGTTCTTCGTGATCGAACGCAGCGGCCAGCTCGGCGTGCGCGTGCGCGCGCTCGACAGCCCGCGACGCCGCGATTTCCCGGGCATCGAGTACTTCGATGCCAGCGAGGCGTGGCGCCTCGAGGCGCGCTTCGAACCCTACGAACCCGCCAGGCAGATTCCGATCATGAATGTGCTCGGCGCCGAGGACGACATGCTCTCGCCTGGCGCGATCGTGTTCGAGAAGGATGGCCGCGAGTGGCGGCTCGACACCATCGACGAGGGACCGGCGTCGACTTCGCTGTTCGTGATGTTCGCCGATGCGACGACCGGCAGGACTACATATGGAGCCGGCCGCTTCCTCTATGTGGAGCGGCCGCGCGACGGGCGCGTGATCGTCGACTTCAACCGCGCTTACAACCCGCCGTGCGCGTTCAACGATTTCGCCACCTGCCCACTGCCGCCGGAACAGAACCGGCTGGAGCTGGCGGTGACGGCCGGCGAGCGGAAGTTTCCGCCCGCCGGCGTCGCGCATTGATCACGGTCGGGTGACGAGCACCTTCTTGACCCAGCCGCTGGCTGCGCCGCCCTGCACGTTCAGGAAGCCGTTCTTCTCTTCGCCGATCACGACCAGTTCCTCGCCGCGCGCCAGGGTCGCCGCCGCAGCCGCACCATCGGCCGGCGTCTTCAGCAACTTGACGTTGGCGATCTTCGGCACCACCACATCGCCTTCGTTGAACACCTCGCCGGCGACCGTCTTCTTGCCGGCTTCCTGCTTCAGCGTGCCGACATCGCGCTGCAGCGATTCATCGTTGCGGACCACGCCAACGATCTTGTTGTAGTTGTCCATGAAGGCGGCGGCGATGATCTTGCCTTCATTGGTGTTGCCGTAGCCGCCGACCGCGGCGAAGCCGCCGGTGCCGAACAGCGCGCCGCCCAGCCGCAGATCTGCCTTCTTGGTGCTGCCCTCGGCCGCAGCGACCTGCAGGCCCGAGCGCGCATCGGCCAGCAGCATGCTGGTCTGCGCTTCCTTGAACTTCAGGCCACCAGCCACGGCACCGAGCAACGGGTTGGCGCGACTCAGCACGCCTCCGAGCGCGCCGCCGATGCCGCCGGCGTTGCCCTCCGAGAACACGACGTTCGGCGTCAGGATGAAGTCGGCCGTGACCATCTGGCCGCCACCCATGTTCGAACCGGCGCGGCTCTGGCCGGACTGCGACAGCTGGCGCTCCTGCATCATGTTCTGCATGCCGACGCCGCGCTCGACGACCAGGAAGCAGTTCGACTGCTGGATCATCATGCGGATCAGCGGCACGGGCGACTGCAGGCCGTATTGCGTCAGCGACTGGACGACGAAGTCCTGCGGCTCGACGACCGCCATCGCACCCATGGGCTTGTCGCACTTCTCGATGCCCGAGTCGCCTTCGGAGCCGCTGGTACCTGCAGCGCCCGTGACCGGGCCAGCTCCCTTGCCCTGCTTGTAGCCAGTGATGCCGCCCGACTGCGCCTGCACCGCGAACGGAGCCGCGACCGTCAAGACGCCGGCGAGCAATGCCAGCAGCGCCCTGGGAAACCTGGAATCGTTGGGGATGTGCATCTCGAACCTCTCTGCGGATGAACCCTGTGATTACTCACGCATGCCGATGCCGCGCTCCATGAGCCAGATCGCGAGCCCGAACAATAGTAGCGCGAAGCCGCCCATCATGAAGAACGCGACCCCGATGTCGACGTCGGATGAACCGAGGAAACCGTAACGGAACGCGTTGACCATATGCAGGATCGGGTTCGCGAGCGACAGCTTCTGCGCCCATTCCGGCAGCAGCGACACGGAATAGAAAACGCCGCCGAAGTAGGTCAGCGGCGTCAGCACGAACGCGGGCATCCAGTTGACCTGATCGAAGGTCTTGGCAAACACGCCGTTGATGAAGCCCCCGACCGAGAACACGAATGAAGTCAGCAACACTGCCAGGATGATGATGAACAGGTGATGAACCGGCAGATGGGTGAAGAAGAGCGACACGACCGTGACCACCGCGCCGACCAGCAGGCCGCGCAGCACGCCGCCGCCCACGTAACCCAGCACGATGATCCAGCTCGGTTGCGGCGAGACGCTGATCTCTTCGAGGAAGCGCTGCATCTTCGCGCCGAAGAACGACGACACCGTGTTCGCATAGGCGTTCGTGATCACCGCCATCATGATCAGGCCCGGCGCGATGTACTGCATGTAGGGCACGCCGCCCATCTCGCCGATGCGCTTGCCGATCAGGCTGCCAAAAATCAGGAAGTAGAGCGTGGCCGTGACGGCCGATGGCACGATCGTCTGGCCCCAGATGCGCAGGATGCGGCCGAGTTCGCGCATGACGATGGTCTGGAAACCGATCCAGCGGGTGCGCCCCATCGCCGGCCGCGGCGGCGGCAGGTCCGCGGCAGTCGCGCCCGACTGCGGCCCGCTCATGCCTGGCCCGCCCGCGCGCTCGCGGACTTGTCGGTGAGCCGCATGAAGACTTCCTCGAGCCGGTTCACCTTGTTGCGCATCGAGACTATTTCGACGCCCCCGGCGGACAGGGCCGCGAACGCATCGTTGAGATTGCGGTCCTTCGAGACCTCGACCTCGAGGGTGTGGTCGTCGACCCGCACGACGCCGTAACCCGGGATCTGCGGCGCGGTCGCGATCGCGTTGCGGGCGTTCAGCACGAAGGTCTCGGTGTGCAGCTGGCGCAGCAGGCGGTCCATGCGATCCGTGGTGACGATTCGGCCACCATCGATGATCGCGATGTTGCGGCACAGCTCCTCGGCTTCCTCGAGGTAGTGCGTCGTCAGGATGATGGTCGTGCCGCTGCGGTTCAGCTCGCGCAGGAACTCCCACATCGAGCGGCGGATCTCGATGTCGACGCCGGCCGTGGGCTCATCGAGGATCAGCAGCTGCGGCTCGTGCATCAGCGCGCGCGCGATCATCAGGCGTCGCTTCATGCCGCCGGACAGCGAGCGGGAAATCTTGTTGCGCTTGTCCCAGAGCGACAGCTGCGTCAGGTAGCGCTCGGCCCGTTCGCGCGCGATGCGGCGCGGGATGCCGTAGAAGCCCGCCTGGTTCACGACGATGGTCTCGGGCGTCTCGAACATGTTGACGTTGATTTCCTGCGGCACGACGCCGATGCAGGCTTTGGCCGCTTCGAGATCGCGGTCGATGTCGTAGCCGAACACGTTCATCGAGCCGCTCGTCTTGGACACGAGCGACGTCAGGATGCCGATCAGGGTGGTCTTGCCGGCGCCGTTCGGGCCCAGCAGCGCGAAGAAGTCGCCCCGCTCGACTTCGAGGTCGATGCCCTTCAGGGCCTGCACGCCGTTTCGATAGGTCTTGACGAGCTGGCGAACGGAGAGTGCATTCATAGGGGATGCGGGATTTTAACACCTCCGGCTGCCGACCGAACTGCGATCTAGGATTCTGCGACGGACCCAACAGCGAGCGCTGCGCCAGCGCGCTGCACGGCGTGCAACGCTGCGCTGCGCGCCAGCGCGGCGGTGTCCTCGGACCGGGCTGCGCGCAGCAGGTCGTTCCACAGGGATGGGGCGTCCATCCAGCGCGGCTGCAGCCACTGCGCGCCGCGTTCGGCCAGCGCATCGAGGTGCTCGACATGACAGTCGCGCAACGCCGCGGCACTGGCACCGGCCATGCCCGCGACGAGGCCCGCGGTCAGCGGCGCGGTGCGCGCCAGGTGCCAGGCATAGTGGACCAGCAGCCGCGCGTAGATCACCGGGACGGCCCGCGGCCGGGATTCCGCGATGCGCCGCGGCGACTCCGCGGCGAGCACGTCATCGGTCAGGACGCGCCAGCGAGCACCGTCCTCGAGGCCGATGCTGAACAGCAGGAACGGTTGCGCGGCGAGCCGCCGCCGTTGCGCTGGCTCGAGGGCAAGCCAGGCCTGCGGCGGCGGGCCCGGCGGTAGCGCCACGCCGGTCCTCGCGCCGATGCCTGCCCCGGCGCCGCCTGCGGCTGGCGTGCCGGGCGCGACGGGCTCGGCCGCGCGCTGCACCAGCAACTCGACCCCGGCAGCGTTGATCGCGCCGATTTCCTGCAGCAACCGCCCGTCCAGCGTGTCGGCCGACCGGCGCTGCGCGCCGGCCTGCGGTTCCGGCGCGCGCCCCGCCCCGCCCGCGGACTCCCCCTGCCCTTTGCTGCTGCCCATGCATTCCTCCTGATTCCCGGCAGATATCCTGCCGCAGCGCCACTGGAATCGCTCGCGCATTTTTGGGATATTTTTCCCATATCGGGGCGTGCCACCACGCCCCGGCGGTACAACAACGACAAACAACCGTCAGGGGAACAGACCATGAGAATCTCGGATGACCGTTACACGCGCGACCGTCTGCGCATCGATCTCGCGATGCGCTTGATCGGCCACGAAGCGCGCACGAGCACGATCCGCATCTGGACCGGCCTGACCGACGATCGCATCCGCAGGCTGTACCGCAACTACGTGGCCGATGCGGGCGGTCCCGTCGTCGTGCGCCATCGCGGCAAGTCGCCCGCCCAGTTGTCGTTCTTCACGCGCTCGGACCCGATACGACAGGATGCCGCGGCGCTGGGAACGCTGCTGCAGCTGTATGGCGCGCTGCCGCGCAAACCGGTCACCGACGCGACGCGAGTGCTGCCTTGCGCATGGCGCGGCGAGCTGCTGTGCAGCGCGTATGAATCGTTTCGCCGCGTCAACGCCGAGTCGCGGATCACGTTCGAGCACGCCACCTTCCTGCTCGTGACGCTCGCGCGCGGCGACGAGCTCCAGCTCGCACCCTGCCCGAGTTGTCGCAGCCCGGGCCTCGTGGACTCGCTGGCAACGCAACCGTCATGGTGCGGCCCCTGCGGCGCGCAGCTCGCGCCGGGCCTCGCGGCCCGCGCGGCACAGGCGGCGGCGTTCGGGATGCCGCGCAGCCATGCGGGAGTCGGGCAGAGGTTCTAGAATAGAGGGCCGCGACGCACCCGTTGCGGCTCCCGCAGGGAACCCATGCGACCACAGTCAACGCCTGCCAATTTTCTGTCCGGCCCGTATCTGGATCGTCGCGCCGACTGTCGCGAGGATCCCGACTGGCACATCGCAGCCTTGCGCGATGCAAGCACCCGCTTCGTGCTGACGCAGGGCACCGCGCAGCTGATCCGCACTGAACCGTCGCCGCAGGTCGCGTTCGTCGACGCGCGCCATCCGCTCGTGGCCCAGGCGCGACCCGAATCGATGCTGCTGCTGGGCTGGTATCACGAAACACGCTGCGTGCTGGTCGAAGTCGACGCGACGTCGGTGCAGCAGCATCCGCCGCCGGCGGAGGCGCGCTTCGAGGAACTGCGCCCGCTCGCGCCGCTCCTCGACCAGAGCGACGCCGGCCTGCTCGCCTACGCGCGGGCGATGAGCTGGTGGCGCGCGCGGCATCGCTACTGCGCGGCCTGCGGTGCCCCGGCGAACCCGGTCCGCGCCGGACACGTGGTCCGTTGCAGCAATGCCGCGTGCGGCATCGAAGTGTTCCCGCGCATCGACCCCGCCATCATCGTGCTCGTCACGGATGGCGAACGCGCACTGCTCGGCCGTCAGGCGAGCTGGCCGCCGGGCCGCTGGTCGACCATCGCGGGCTTCGTCGAGCCCGGCGAAAGCCTCGAGGACGCGGTCGCGCGCGAGGTGGCCGAAGAAACTGCCGTGCGGGTCACCGCATCGACCTATCACTCCTCGCAACCCTGGCCATTTCCGTCGTCGCTGATGCTGGGCTTCATGGCCGAGGCAGCGCCCGGCGCGATCGCCTGCGCCGATGCCGAACTCGAGGACGCGCGCTGGTTCAGCCGCGCCCAGATCGCCGCGGGCGAGGCGCGACTGCCGCCGCGCACGTCGATCTCGCATCGCCTGATCAGCCATTGGTTCGACGCCGGGTGGCCCACGCCGCTCGCGACGCTGGGCGGCCAGGGCTGGTGACCATGCCTGGCGCAGAGATCCTGCTGTCGATCGCGCTGGGCGTCGCACTTGCCGCCGCGGTGGGACTGCGCGTCTTCCTGCCGCTGTTCGCGCTGTCGATCGCCGCCAGTGCTGGCTGGGTGCCGGTGGCCGAGTCGTTTGCCTGGCTCGCCACGCCCGCCGCTCTCGTCATGCTGGGCGTGGCGACACTGGTCGAGATCGGCGCGTATTACATCCCCGGCGTCGACAACCTGCTCGACGTGCTCGCCACGCCTGCGGCGCTCGCCGCCGGCACGCTCGCCGCCGCGGCCGTAATCACCGATCTGCCGCCGCTGCTGCGCTGGACCACCGCGATCATCGCGGGCGGTGGCGCGGCCGCGATCACGCAGGGCGCGAGTTCGCTGCTGCGCGCGAAATCCACGGCGACGACGGGCGGCCTCGGCAATGCCGTCGTCGCCACCGGCGAACTCGGCGGTGCCGCCGTGCTCAGTGGCCTGGCGTTGCTCGCGCCACTGCTGGCGGTGCTGGTCGCGGCACTGATCCTGATCGGTGGCCCGTGGCTGATCTGGCGGCTGTGGCGCGCCGTCGGCCGGCGCCGCACCACCACGACGCCGATCTGATCGCGCCGATGTGCCTGCTCGCGATCGCCTGGCACGCCCATCCAACGCACTCGCTGGTGCTGGCTGCCAATCGCGACGAGTTCCACGGCCGGGATGCCGCACCGCTGAACCGCTGGGCCGAACCGCCCATGCTGGCGGGACGCGACCTGCAGGCGGGCGGCACCTGGCTCGGCATCGACGACGCCGGCCGGTTCGGCGTCATCACGAACTTCCGCGAACTGGCCCGACCACGCCGCAGCGCACCGTCGCGCGGCCACCTGATCCCGCAGTTCCTCGCGAGCGGGCTGTCTGCCGAGCACTACCTGGCACAGCTCGAATCCGACGCGATGGGCTACGCCGGCTTCAACCTGCTGCTCGGCGACGGTCAGCAATTGTGGTACGCCTCGAATCGCGCCGACCAGTTCGCCCGGCTGCTGCCGCCGGGTGTTTACGGCCTCAGCAATCACTTCCTAGACACGCCCTGGCCGAAGCTCGAGCGGGTGCGGCAGCGCATGCAGGGCCTGCTGGAGCGACAGCCGCCCTCGAACCTGTTGCCCTCGCTGCTGGGTGTGCTCGAGGACCGCGAACGCAGCGCGCTGCACGACCTGCCTGCGACCGGCCTGACGCAGGACTGGGAACATGTGCTGTCGTCGCCGTTCGTCCTGCACCCTGAGTACGGCACGCGCTGCGCCACCGTCGTGCTCGCGGACGCGCGGGGCCGCGGCGCGATGCTCGAGCGCCGCTACGACAGCGACGGACGACCGCTGGGCGAAACTGAATTCGTGCTGAACGGGTATTGACGGTCGCATCGACCGTGATGCACGTCGTGGCAGCACCGGGAACCTGCCGGCGCGCAGCCGCTCTGAGTAGAATCCCAAGGATTCATTGGCTCTGGCGGTCCCCGATCTTGAACTGGCTGCGCCCCTCCCTGCTGGCCCTGCTCGCCCTCGTCGGCGCAGCGCCGCTCGCGCACGCAGACATCGAGATCAGCGTCGACGGCGTCGATGACGAAGTCAGGGCCAATGTGCTCGTGTTCCTCAGCCTCGAACGTTACCGCCTGCGCGACGACCTCGACCCCGCGCTGATGGAGCGGTTGCAGGAGCGCTCCGAACGCGAGGTCGCGGCGGCGTTGCGACCTTTCGGCTGGTATGAACCGAAGATCACGACCGGGATCACGCAGACGGGACCCGGCAACTGGCGCGCGCGGATCGAGGTCGAGCCCGGCCGTCGCGTGATGCTCGACGACGTCGATCTGATCATCGAGGGCGACGGCGCGGATGATCCGGCGTTCATCGCGATCCGCCAGAACACGGCGCTGCGTGCCGGGCGCCCGCTGCGTCACGGCGACTACGACGCCACGCGCAACGCGCTGCTGCGGACCGCAGCGAATTTCGGCTACCTCGACGGCAAACTGACGCGCGCCGAACTGCGCGTCGACCCACCGGCACTCACCGCGAAGGCCACGCTGCATTTCGAAACCGGCACCCGCTACCGCTTCGGTGCCACGGACATCCAGCAGGATACGATCAACGAGTCGCTGGCGCGCCGCTACCTGCGGTATCGCGAAGCGCAACCGTTCGACGCCTCGGAGCTGCTGCGGACCCAGTTCGCACTCGACGACAGCCAGTACTTCTCGACCGTCGAAGTGCTGCCGGGCGAGCCCGATCGCGCCGCTCACATCGTGCCTGTGAGCATTCGCGCCGAGCCCAATCGCCGCGACCGCTACCAGTTCGGCGTCGGCTACGGCAGCGACACGCGGCTGCGCGGCACCGTCGCCTGGGACAATCGGCGGGTCAACCAGCGCGGCCACCGCTTTCGCGTCGAAGCGAAGGCAGCCGCCACAGTGCAGTCGCTGGATGCGCGCTACGTGATCCCCATCGGTGATCCGGCCGTGGAGAAGTTCAGCACCCGCCTGACCGTCGACTACGAAGAGCTGGCCGACATCCAGGCGCGCAGCATCGAATTCGAACCCAGCGTCACGGACGTGCTCGGCCGCTGGCAGCGCGTGCTGTTCGGCACTTTCACCCGCACCCGCACGCTGGAACCCGAAACACCGACGCGCGCGGCGATCCGCCGCACCGACACCCTGTTCATTCCGGGCATCAGCTACGCGTCGGTGCCGCAGGGCTATCTCGGTGAAGCGCTGTTCAGCCGCGCGCTGTACGCCGAGTTGCGCGGCTCCACCGGCTTCCTCGGCTCCGATTCGGATTTCCTGCAGCTGCGCGTCGAACTCGAGCGCGCCATCGACCTTGCGCCGAAGTGGCATCTGCTGCTGCGCGGCCAGATCGGCGCCAGCGCGGTCGCCGAGTTCAGTTCGCTGCCGGGCTCGCAGCGCTTCTTCGCGGGTGGCGATCGCAGCGTGCGCGGCTTCGGCCTCAACGAGCTGTCGCCGCTCGAGCAGGGCGTCAAGGTCGGCGGCAAGCATCTGCTGACCGGCACGATCGAGATCGAACGCGATCTGACGCGCAACCTGGGCGTCGCGCTGTTCACCGACTTCGGCAATGCATTCAACGAATTCGGCGATCCGCTGCAGTTCGCGGTCGGCGTCGGCGTGCGGTGGCGTTTGCCGGTGGTTTCCATCGGCATCGACATCGCGCAACCGTTGACCAATCCGAGTTGCCGGGCCGCCAACCCCGATCCGCGCTGCATCAGCGTCGCCGGGTTCGACGGCCTGCCCGGTCCGCGCTTCCACTTCAACTTCTCGCCGAAGCTGTAGCGATGCTGCGCCGAATCACGTGGTCGGTGACGGGTGTGCTGCTGACCGCGCTGGCGTTCAGCGTTACGGCCTTCCTGGTGCTGGGCTACACGGAGGCGGCGCCGCGCTTCGTGCTCGAGCGGCTGCCGGAGCGCATCGGCAAGACTGCGCTGCGCGCCGAAGGTTTCAGCGGCACGCTCGCCGGCGGCTTCCGCCTGCAACGCTTCACGCTCGAGCATGAACTGGTCTCGCTGCGCGTCGAGGGCGCGAGCGGCAGGATCGCGATGCTGCCGCTGCTGTGGCAGGCCATCGACGCGCGCGAGCTGCGCGTCGAGTTCGCGCGCGCCGAGATCCACCGCCGCAAGACGCCGCCGCCGAAGCGCGAGCCGCGCTTCCTGCCGCGCTTCCTCAGCATCGTGGGCGACGACATCCGGATCGCGCGCGCCGAGGTGTTGCTGATCAACGGCTTCCTGATCGCTGCGCGCGACCTGCGCGCCTCCGGCGTCGCGCGTCACAAGACGATCCGCTTCACGGATTCGGCCGTGAATATCGGCGGCGTGCTGCAGGGCGGCGGCACGGCCCTGCTGACGGCGGGCGCGCCGCTCGCGCTCGAGGGCGCCACGCGCTGGCGCTGGACGCCGGCCGGCCAGCCTGCCTGGGTCGCCACCGCCGACCTCAAAGGCGACCTCGATCGGCTGCCGGCCTCGGTGCGCATCACGTCGCCGCTGCGCGCCACCGCCGAGGGCGAGCTGCTCGATCTGCGCACGCGCTGGAACTGGCGCGCGGACGCGCGCCTCAACGACTTCGACCTGCGCGCCTGGGGCGCGGGCGGCGCGCTCGGGCGCATCACGGGGCAGCTCGCGCTGCGCGGCGATCGCGACGGCTTCAGCGCGCAGGGCCCGCTGGAATCAGCAGGCCTCGCCGCCGGTCCGATCGACGCGCTGTTCGAGGGCAACTGGGTGCGCGGCGTGCTGCGCGCCGACCGCATCCGTCTCGTGCACGGCAGTTCGCGCAGCACTGTCGATGCGCGCGGCGAGATCCAGGCAGTGCGCGATGGCCCGCGGCTCGCGCTCGAGGGCGACTGGTCCGGGTTGCGCTGGCCGCTGACTGGTGCCGCGCCAGCGATCCGCAATTCCGGCGGCAGTTTCGCACTTTCGGGCGTGTGGCCCTACGCGCTGACCGCAGCGGGTCGCTTCCAGCAACCCGGGCTCGATATCGTCGTGCCGCTGAACCTGCGCGGCCGGCTGGCGCGCGATCACCTGGCGATCGAGTCGGCCGCCCTATCGCTGTATCAGGGCACGGCGGCAGTGCGGGGCGAGGTGCGCTGGGCGCCAGCCGAAGCCTGGCGCCTCGAGGGCTCGATGCGCGGTCTCGATCCGGCGGCCATCCGGCCGGCGCTGCCTGGCAGCCTGGGCTTCGAGTTCGACGTGTCCGGTGATGCCTTCGGTGCCGCCGCGACCATCGACGCGCGCTTCCGCAACCTCAATGGCCAGCTGCGCGGCGCGGCCGCGCGCGGTCGCGGCCGCATCGTGCTGCAGGGCGATCGCTGGCAGTTCGACGGTGTCAGCGTCGCCGCGGGCAGCCTGCGACTGGCGGCAGACGGCAGCGTCGCGCCCGGTGCGGTCAACCTCGACTTCCGGCTCGATGCGGATGACCTCGGCATCCTCAGTCCGCGCAGTCGGGGCAGCCTGAGTTCGAGGGGCACCATTGCAGGCACGAGCGCGCAACCCATCGTGCGCGCGACGGCCACCGGCAGCGGCATCGAGGTGGAGGGCCTGAGCCTCGCGCGGCTCGATGCCGACATCGATTTCGACCCGCGCGCGGGCCGCAGCTCCAACGTGCGCATCGATGCGCGCGGACTCGAGTTCGGCGGGCGCAGCCTGACCACGGCCTCGCTGGGTCTCGCAGGTCGATCGGAGCAGAACACCTTGACCCTGACCGCGACCGCGCCGACTGGCCGCGTCGCCGTGCAGGCCGACGGCGCGTTCGACGGCGCGACCTGGCGCGGCCAGTGGCGTCAGTTCAATGTCGATGACGACGCGAACCTGCACCTGAAGCTCGATCAACCCGCGGCACTGCGGCTCTCTGCCAATGCCGGGCGGCTCGATTCGGTTTGCCTGCGCGGCGACCAGGCCCGGCTCTGCGCCGAGGCAGATTGGGACGCGGCGCAATGGCGCAGCACCGTGTCGGCGACGCGCCTGCCGATCGCTGCGCTGACCGCGGGCCTGACGCCACGCCTGACCTACGAGGGCACGCTCGACATCGAGGCAAGCCTGAACGCGCGCGGCAACGGGCCGTTGCTCGGCACGGCTCGAGCGCAGCTGAGCGAGGCGCAGTTGCGACGCCGACGCGCCAACGGCCGCGAAGACGTGATTCCGCTCGGCAGCGGGCGCTTCACGGCGGAGGCCAGTGCGGAGACTGTCGTCGCCGAGCTCGACCTGGACGCGGGCGACGCGGGCCGCATCCGCGCCAGCGCGAATGCGCAGCGCACCACCAGCGACTTCGCGGCGATGCCGCTGCGCGCCTCGCTGCGCGCGACCACCGGCGCGCTCGGCATCATCAACGTGTGGGTACCGGAGATCGACCGCGCCGCCGGCCGACTCGAACTCGATCTCGCGCTCGGCGGCACGCTCGGCGCGCCGTCGATCAACGGCATCGCGCGCCTCGAGAACGGCGAACTCGACCTCTACCAGATCAATCTGGCCCTGCGCGAGACGCAGATGGAGGCGCGACTGCTCGACAACGGCATCACGTTCCGCGCCGCGGCCAGCGCAGGCACGGGCAAGCTGGCCTCGAACGGCAGCCTGACCTGGCGCGAGGGCCAGCCACAGGGGCAGCTGTCGCTCAAGGGCGAGAACCTGCTGCTGGTCAACGTGCCGGAGGCGCGCATCAAGGCGTCCCCCGACCTGACCTTCCGCATCGACGGTCGGAAGCTCGCGATCGAGGGCGAGGTCGTGATTCCCGAAGCGGCCATCGCGCCTGCGGACCTGACCGGTGCGGTACTGTCGTCGTCCGATGAGGTCATCGTCGGCGACATACCGCGCGATCCTGCCAAGACCTTCACCGTCACGAGCCGGGTGCGCATGGTGCTCGGCGAGCGCGTGACGCTCGACAGCTTCGGGCTCTCAGGTCGGCTGACCGGCAGCCTGACAGCGGATACCGGCGTCGACGGCATCAGTCGCGGCACTGGTGAACTCGCCGTCGCAGATGGCAAGTACGCGGCGCTCGGCCGCCGGCTCGACATCCAGCGCGGCCGGTTGATCTTCAGCGGCGGCCTGCTCGCCGACCCAGGCGTCGACCTGCGGGCCCAGAAGCAGTTTCCGGATGTGATCGCGGGCGTGAACGTGCGCGGCACGCTGCGCGCACCGCGCATGACATTCTTCTCCGAGCCGTCGCTGCCGCAGTCGCAGATCGTGTCGCTGATCCTGGCGGGCGGCACGTTCGAGTCGGCGCAGAGCACCGACCGCGACGCCGGCTCGCGACGTGGCGAAGTGCTGGCCCAGGGCGGCGCGATCATCGCGCAGCAGCTTGGGCAGAAGGTCGGCATCGAAGACGTCAGCATCGAACAGGACCTGTCGAACGAGACGTCGCTCGTGCTCGGCAAGTACCTGTCGCCGCGACTGTATGTCAGCTACGGCATCTCGCTCGCGGAGTCGATCAACACGATCAAGCTGCGCTACACCCTTGGCGACCGCTGGACGCTGCGCACCGAGGCCGGCAAGGAGCGCAGCGCCGAGGTCGTCTACACGATCGAGAAGTAAGGCCGCCGCGGCGCGCGCCGGGCAGCGTCAGGGCAGCGCGCCGAGCACGCTCACCGGATCGGCGAGCAGGTCCGGATCATGTCGGCGCACCATCTCGAGCAGACGCGGCGGCAGCGCATCGAGGCGCTGCACCTTGCCGCCGCGGCCGTTCTGCAGCGTGTGGCCGTCGACGCCATCCATCTGCATCCAGGGCCTGAACGCCGCCACCGCCGAATAGCTCAGCGACGCGTCGACGCAGGCGACGCGCGGATTGCGCGCCGCCTTCCACGGCAACGCGGTCTGGGTCCACTCCGCGTAGAAGAACACCGGTTTGCCGCCTTCGGGGCCAAACACGCGGGTCGACAGATCCTCGCGGATGTACAACGTGTCGCCGTCGCGCATCGGCTGCGACAGCGACTGCGCGCGCCGGGTCGTGCCCTGCCGGAAGAAACTTGCGCCGTCGCGCGACTCGCTGGCCATGCGGAAACTGCCGGTGGTTTCCTCGCGCACGCCGAGCGACAGGTTGGACGGCCCGGCACGATACGGCTTGACCTCGACTTCGCGGCCCGTCACCGGCATCCGCAGTCGCGTCAGCGGCGCGCCGGTGGCGATGTCGAAGAAGTACGCCGTCTCGAGCGTGCGCCCGACGAAGTGCAGTTCATCGACCCGTCGCACCCGCACCCAGGTGCCCGCCAGCAATCGATACAGCGGGTAGGCGGCGCCGTCGATGAAGGCGTAGGTCGTCGCATCCATCCAGCCGAAGGTCAGCCGGTCGTCGAGACTGTGGCGCGCCTTCGCGAAGGCCGACAGCAGCTGCGCATCGGTCAGTGGCGCCGGCTCGCCGCCGGTTGGGTCAGCGCCGGGGCCACCGCCGCGGGCCATGGCCAGCGCGTCGGAAGAAGGGGTCAAGCCTGCGGCCGTGCCCAGCAGCGCGGCACCACCCAGGGACAGTAGCGAACGGCGATCGGTAGTCATGCCGGGACGTTAGTGGAGCCGGGGGCGGGAGTCACGGCCGGCGCGGTTCTGCGACCGCTGCCACGGTCCGGGAAAGCCGGCGCAGACACCCCTTGACGGGCCTGCATCTTTATGCAGAATACGCGCACCTTTATGCACATGGAACTCCACACAGGCGGTCGCCGCGACGCCATCCTGCGCATCCTCCGGGGCACCCCGGTCCGGAAGCAGGACGAGCTCGTGCGCCTGCTGCGCCGCGAAGGCCACGACGTCACGCAGTCGTCGGTCAGCCGCGACCTGCGGGAGCTCGGCGTCTCGAAGGCCTCGGGGCGCTACCTGCCGCCGTCCGAGGTCGCGGCGCGCACGCACAGCGATTTCGACATGCTGCGCCAGTTCGTCCGCAGCCTCGCGACCGCCGGTCCGTCGCTGATCGTCCTGAAGACCACGATCGGGGCGGCGCAGAGCGTCGCTGCGGCCATCGACAATGCCGAGTGGCCCGAAGTCGTCGGCACGATCTCCGGCGACGACACCATCTTCCTCGCCACGGCTTCCGCCCGCGCACAGTCGCAGGCCGTCGCGCGCCTGCGCGAAGTGTTCCGCCTCCCGGCTCGCTAGCCGGCGGCGTTCTCCATCACCCATCGAGCGTTTGTCATGACCCAGCCCATCGTTCTCGCCTATTCCGGCGGCCTGGATACTTCCTTCCTCGTGCCCTGGCTCAAGGAAAACCATCAACGGCCCATCATCACCGTGACCGTCGACACGGGCGGCATCGATGCCGAGGCGGCGAACACGCTGCGCGAGCGCGCGCTGGCGCTCGGCGCCGTCGAGCATCACCAGGTCGATGCGCGCGCCGACTACTTCGACCAGGTGCTGAAGTACCTGATCATCGGCAACGTGCGGCGCGGCCAGCTGTATCCGCTGTGCGTCGGCGCCGAGCGCGTCATGCAGGCGCAGACCATCGCACTGATGGCGCGCAAGCTCGGCACCGGCAGCATCGCGCATGGCTGCACCGCTGCCGGCAACGACCAGGTGCGCTTCGAAGTCGCGCTGCGCACGCTCGCGCCCGACCTCGAAGTCATCGCGCCGGTGCGCGACCAGGCGTTCAAGCGCCAGGAAGAACTCGAGTTCCTGCAGGCGCGCAAGCTGCCCGTGCCGCCGTTCGGCGCCGCGTATTCGATCAACCGCGGCCTGTGGGGCGTGACGATCGGCGGCAAGGAAACACTGACCTCCGCCGGCAGCATTCCGGAGGATGCGTGGGTGCTGTCGAAGGACGCGTTCTCGAAGCCGCGCGCGCCCGAGCGGCACACGATCCACTTCGAGCGCGGCGTGCCGGTCGGGCTCGACGGCAAGACGCTGACCCCCGTCGAAGTCACGGAACAGCTCGAGCTGATCGCCGGCCCGTTCGGCATCGGCCGCGGCATCCACCTCGGCGACACCATCATCGGCACCAAGGGTCGCGTCGCGTTCGAAGCGCCCGCCGCCGAGACGCTGCTGAATGCGCATCGCGAACTCGAGAAGCTGGTGCTGACCGGGCGCCAGCAGCGCATCAAGGAATCACTGGCCGGCCCGTATGGCGACTGGGTCCACGAAGGCCAGTTGCTCGACCCGGTGTGCCGCGACATCGAAGCGCTGTTCCTGCAGTCACAGGAACGCGTGACGGGCGTCGTGCACGTGCTGATGCGGCCGGGTTCCCTCTTCATCGAGGGTGTGGAATCGCCGTACTCGCTGATGGCCGCCTCCAAGGGCGTCTACGGCGAGGCGGTCGGTGAGTGGACTGCAGCGGATGCGCTCGGCTTCTCGCGCATCGTCGGTCTGCCGGGTGTGTTTCATCGTCGCGCTGGTGTGCGCGCTGCCGAACAGGCGAAGGCCAAATAAATGAAGACTGTCGTCGTCGACAAGATTGCATCGATCACGCAGGCCTGCGGCCTCGGCCGCGAGCTGCGGATCGAGACGGACAACATTCCGTCCGAGGAAGGCGTGGTCGTGGTCGTCGAAGTGCTGACCAGCAAGTCGACCTACAACACGCTCGAGCTCACGAGCGGGCGCATGGCGAAGGTCAACAAGGGCGACATCGTCGCGGGCGCGCTCGGCCATCGCAAGGCGCTGTTCGGCTATTCCGGCCACGTGCCCGAGTCGCTGAAGGCCGGCGACATCATCCAGATGCTCAACATCGGCGGCGTGCTCGGCGTGTGCGATTCGGCCAACCCCGATCGCGGCAAGCCGTTCGACTGCCGCGTGCTGGGCGTAGTGCTGCAGTTCCCCTATCTCGGTGAACGCATCGGCGTGCCGGCGCGCGCCGGCTATCGCAAGCTCGACTACAGCGCAGTGCTGGACACGCGCGGCGTGCCCGTCGTCGCGCTGGCCGGCACCTGCATGGAAGCCGGCAAGACCGCGGCCGCGTGCTCGATGGTCAGCCGCATGCGGCATCGCGGCCTCGTCGTCGACGCCTTCAAGGCCACCGGCGTCTCGCTGCGGCGCGACATCCTCGCGATGGAAGATGCCGGCGCGCGCAATTCGATGATCTTCACGGATCTCGGCATCATCACGACGACGCGCAAGACCGGCCCGGCGCTGACGCGGACGATGCTCACCGAGCTCGCCGCCAACAAGCCCGACGTCATCGTCTTCGAACTCGGCGACGGCATCCTTGGCGCGTATGGCGTCGATTCCATCCTCGAGGACGACGAGATCCGCAACTCGCTGACCGCCGTCGTGCTGTCGGCCAATGATCCGGTCGCCGCCTGGGGCGGCGTCAAGCTGCTGCGCGAGCGCTTCAAGGTCGAGCCCTGCGCCGTGACCGGCCCGGCGACGGACAACGCCGTCGGCGTCGACATCATCCAGGAGCAGATGAACGTCAAGGCGTTCAACGCGCTGACCAATGGCGCGGCGCTCGGCGACTGGATCATCGACTCCATCGGACTCGGCCAGAAGTTCCCGGCGGTGGCCAACGCATGAGCAGCGCCGCGCACAAGGTGCCGGTGCTCGTGCTCGGTGGCACGGGCTACGTCGCGGGTGAAGTGATCCGGCTCGTGCTCGGTCACCCGCAGCTCGCGCTCGCCGGCGTCATGTCCGATTCGCAGCCCGGCGAGCCGGTCGGCAAGGCGTTCCCGCACCTCGCCGCCGTGCTCGGCGACACGCGTTTCAAGTCCGAGGCAGAGATCGGCGAACTGGTCGCAACGCTGCCGCGCAGCGGCGTCGTCAGCGCCGCGCCGCACGGCGTCAGCGCCGCGCTGATCGACCGGCTGCTCGCGAAGAGCGAAGCAGCGGGCACCGACGCGCGCGTCGTCGACATCTCTGCCGACTATCGCTACAGCACCGCTGCAGCCTACGCCGCGGTCTACAAGCACGAGCACGGCGCACCGGCGCGACTCAAGGATTTCACCTGCGCCGTGCCCGAGCACCTCGCGCAGGCACCGACGCGGCATGTCGCCCACCCCGGCTGCTTCGCGACCGCAACGCTGCTCGCCGCCGTGCCGCTGCTCGCAACTCGACTGGCCACGCCGACGCTGTTCGTCTCGGGCGTGACCGGCAGCACCGGTTCGGGTCGCAAGCCCGTGGACGGCACGCACCACCCGACCCGGCACAGCGACCTGTATTCCTACAACGCGCTCGCGCACCGGCACATTCCCGAGATCACCGCCTGCGCCGCAGCGGCCAGCGGCGTGACGGCCGACATCGCGTTCGTGCCGCACTCCGGGCCGTTCGCGCGCGGTATCCACGTGACCGTGCAAGCGACGCTCGCGCAGCCCGCAGATACCGCAACCGTGCTCGCGAAGCTGCGCGAGTTCTACGCGCACTCGCCGTTCGTGCGCGTGCTCGACGCACCGCCCCGCGTCAAGGACATCGTCGCGAGCAACTACGCGCATCTGTCGGCCGCGGCCAACGGCCGCACCGTCGCCGTCATGTGCGTCGTCGACAACCTCAACAAGGGCGCCGCCGGTGGTGCCATGCAGTGGCTGAACCGGCTGCTCGGGCTCGACGAAACCGCGGGGCTGACGGCGCCAGCGGCGGGATGGACCTGAGATGTCGTCGACGAAGACGACAAGGTCTCTTGCATGTGCGGGCGCTCCGGCGCGAGTTGCCCATGCGCCGGGACGGCGTAAATCCGTCCCTGGAGCCTCCGGGCGCGACATCCTGTCGCGCACGGCCCGGCGCATGGGCAACTCACGCCAGCACGCCCTCGCGTGCACGGCACCGTCTGCGTCTTCGATCGCGCGCCACGACGTGAAGACTTGCGACTCGGCCCGGGCAGCAGCGCTGGACTCCAGCGCTCTTCGAACCGGGGCGCCGTGGTCGGAAGGTCACGCCAACGCAGGGGCCCGCGTGCGCGTTTCGGCGCGTTGGCGGGACCGTGCGCGACAGGATGTCGCGCCCGGAGCCCCCATGGATGGGTTTACGGCGTTCCCGCCGACGCGCCGAAACGTGCGCGCGGGCCTAAGTGATGTCACTGTCCTTCCGATTGCGAGCATTCGCTGATGAACGCTGAACTCAAGCACACCTCCCCGCCCGACTTCCTCGCGCCGGTCTTCGCGCAGTACCCGATCGAGGTGGTGCACGCCGAGGGTGTCTGGCTGCATACGCGCGACGGGCGCCGCATCCTGGACCTGTACGGCGGCCACGCGGTCGCGGCGCTGGGCTACGGCCATCCGGGCTGGACTCGGGCGCTGCAGCAGCAGGCGGCGTCGTGCAACTTCCAGAGCAACGCGGTGCCGATGGACATCCGCGTGCGCGCGGCGACCAAGCTCGCGCGCTTTGCGGGCGGCGCCTACGACAGCGTCTTCTTCGTCAACTCGGGCGCCGAAGCGAACGAGAACGCGCTGCGCATGGCCTTCAAGATGACGCGGCGCACACATGTCGCGGCGATCGAAGGTGCGTTTCACGGTCGCACGGCGGCGGCGGGCGCGGTCACCTGGGGCGCGGACAAGAAGTGGTACGAGTTCCCGCGCGCGCCCTTCGACGTCAGTTACATCCCGCGGCGCGACTGCGACGCGATCGCCGCGCACGTCACCGAGAACACGGCGGCGGTCATCGTCGAGCCGGTGCAGGGCGTGGGCGGCGCCTATGACCTCGGTGCCGAGTTCCTCGCGGCGCTGCGCGCGCGTTGCGATGCAGTCGGCGCGCTGCTGATCTTCGACGAAGTGCAGATCGGCGTCGGCCGCAGCGGCGCGCCGTTCGCAGCCAACTTCTACGGCGTCACGCCCGACATGATCACGACGGCAAAAGCGCTGGGCAACGGCTTCCCGTGCGCGGCGCTGCTGATGACGCCGCGCGTCACGGCGGCGATCAAGCTCGAGGGCATGGGCACGACCTTCGGCGGCGGCCCGATGGCCGCTGCGGTCATCGAGGCGGTCGTCGATGCGATCGAGCAGGAGAACCTGCTCGAGAACGTGCGGCGCGTGTCGGCCTACATCCGCAGCACCTGCACGGTGGGGCCGGTCGTCGGCCACCAGGGTGCCGGTTTCCTGCACGGCCTGCGCACGTCGCGGCCGGCGAAGGAAGTGCAGCAGGCGCTGCTCGCGCGCAACATCCTCGCCGGCACGAGCGGCGATCCGAACATCGTGCGGCTGCTGCCGCCCTACATCCTGCGCGAAGAGCATGTCGACCTGCTGCGCGGCGCACTCGAGGCGATCTGAGCATGCAACGCTTCCTCGATCTTGCCGAGCTGCAGCGCGACGAAGTCGTCGAACTGCTGTCGCTCGCAGCGCATCTGGAGACTCACCCCGAGCCGCACGCCCTCGCGGGCCGCATCCTCGGACTCGTGTTCTTCAATCCGTCGCTGCGCACGCTGTCATCGTTCCAGGCCGGCATGGCGCGGCTCGGCGGGACGTCGTTCGTCATCACGCCGGGCCAGGGCACCTGGCAGCTCGAAACGAAGCTCGGCGCCGTCATGAATGGCGCGGCGGCGGAGCATGTGCGTGAGGGCATTCCGGTACTGGCCGATTACTGCGACGCGCTCGGTATCCGCGCCTTCGCGGAGGGCAAGGACCTGAGCGTCGACATCGCCGAAACGCAGTTCCGCTCCATGGCAGCGCTGGTGCAGAAGCCGCTGATCAACATGGAGTCGGCAGTCAACCATCCCTGCCAGGCCCTGGCCGACTGGAAGACGATGGACGATCTCGACGTGCCGGTGCGCGCGAAGTTCGTGCTGTCGTGGGTGCATCATCCGCGTGCGCTGCCGCTGGCGGTGCCGGCCGCGACGGTGCACATGGCGGCTCACCGCGGCATGGAAGTCGTCGTGCTGCGCCCGGAAGGCTACGCACTGCCGCCCGAGATCATGGCCAAGGCCCGCGCAGCGGCGGCGGCCTCCGGCGGGTCGCTCCGCGAGACGTCGGACCGCGCTGACGCCCTCGCCGGCGCGCACGTGATCTACGCCAAGGAGTGGGGTTCGACCAGCCACTACGGCGATGTCGACGGCGATGCGCGGTTGCGCGCGCAGCTTGGCGACTGGTGCGTGCAACCCGACTGGTTCGCCACCACGCACGCGTCTGCGAAGTTCATGCACTGCCTGCCGGTGCGACGCAACGTGGCCGTCACCGACGCAGTCCTCGACGGTCCGCGCAGCGTCGTGCTGCGCGAGGCCCACAATCGCATGGCGGTCCAGATGGCGGTACTGCACCGCATGCTGGCGCGTCGTTCCTGAGTTTCACCACCCTCCGACCGGAGTCGATACCGAGATGATCATGCATCGCAATGACCAGGCTGCCGCCATTCGCGCGCTGCGCAACGCCGCGCCCTACATGCGCCTGTACAAGGGCAAGACCTTCGTCGTGAAGGCCGGTGGCGGGGTGTTCGGCGAGACCGAGACGACGCGCGCGCTGATGGAGCAGATTGCGATCCTGCACTACTTCGGCGTGCGGGTGATCTTCGTCCATGGCGGCGGGCCGCAGCTGACGGAATTGACCGACAAGCTCGGCGTGCCGACGCGCATGGTGCAGGGCCGTCGCGTCACCGATCAGCAGTCCATCGATGCGACCTCGATGGTGCTCAATGGCCTGATCAACACGCGCATCCTGGCGATCTGCCGCGACCTGAACATCAACGCGGTCGGCGTCAGCGGCGTCGACGCCGGCCTGGTGCGGGCGCACAAGCGCGCGCCGGTCAAGCTGACGGACGGCAGCGGCCAGACGGTCGACTACGGTTTCGTCGGCGACATCGACATGATCGATACCGACGTGCTCGCGAAGCTGCTCGACAACGGCTACATGCCGGTCGTCAGTCCGCTGTCGGCTGACGAACACGGCACGCTGCTGAACATCAACGCCGACACGGTCGCGGCGGCGATCGGCGCGGCGCTGGGCGCCGAGAAGCTGATCCTGTGCACCGGCGCACCGGGCATCCTGCAGGACATCAACGATTCGACGTCGCTGATCTCGTACACGGACCTGGCCGGCCTGCACAAGCTGCGCGACTCCGGCGCCATTGCCGACGGCATGCTGCCGAAGGCCAAGGCGATCGAGGATGCGCTGCGCGGCGGCGTGCAGCGCGTGCACGTGATCTCGTACAAGTCGCCCGAGGGCATCCTCGCCGAAGTGTTCACGAACGAGGGTTCGGGAACGCTGGTGGTCGCCGACATCAAGGCGCTCGCGCCGGCTGAAGTTGCCGCTGCCCAATGAGCCGCCTGTGGGACAAGGGCCAGCCGCTCGACAGCCGTGTGCTCGAGTACACGGCTGGCGAGGACCATGCGCTCGATGAGCGCCTGGTGGCCCACGACGTCCGCGCCTCGATCGCGCACGCCGAGATGCTGGCGCAGCAGGGGCTGCTGGCAGCCGCGGATCTCGTGGCGATTCGCGAGGCACTGACCGCCATCGGCGCCGAGCATGCGCGCGGCGAGTGGCGCATTGAACTCGCGGATGAAGATGGCCAGACCGCAATCGAGCAGCGACTGACCGCGCGCATTGGCGCGACGGGCGGTCGCGTCCATCTCGGTCGCTCGCGCAACGATCAGGTGCTGACGGCCTTGCGCCTGTACCTGCGCGATGCCGCCGAGCAGATTGCTGCGGGCGCAGAAGCCGTGGCGGCGGCACTCGATTCGCTGGCGTCGGCACAGGGCGCGACCGCCCTGCCCGGCTACACGCACATGCAGCAGGCGATGCCGAGTTCGGTCGCGCTGTGGGCCGGCGGCTTCGCCGCCGAACTGCGCGATGACGCCGCCGGCCTGCGCGCCGTGCGGCGCCGCATCGACCGCAGCCCGCTCGGCTCGGCGGCCGGCTACGGCACGCCCGGCCTGCCGCTCGATCGCGAGGCGACGCGGGCGCGGCTCGACTTCGACTCGGTGCAGGAACCCGTGACCTCGGTGCAGCTGTCGCGCGGCAAGGCCGAAGCGCAGCTGCTGTTCGAGGTCGCGCTGCTGATGCAGGACCTCGGGCGGATATCCGCCGACGTGCTGTTGTTCTACACGCAGGAGTTCGCCTTCGTGCAGCTCCCCGATGCGTTCACCACCGGCTCTTCGATCATGCCGCAGAAGCGCAATCCCGACGTCTTCGAGCTGGTGCGCGGCCGCACCGCCACGGCACACGGCGCGCTGGTCGAGGCGCTCGGCATCTTCGCGAAGCTGCCATCGGGCTACCAGCGCGACCTGCAACTGCTGAAGCTGCCGCTGTTCCGCGGCATCGACCTCGCGCTCGCAAGCACCGACATCATGGCCGCGGGCGTCGCAGCGCTGCGCTTCGTGCCGGAGCACATCGAACTCGATCCCTCGATCCATGCCGCCGAGGAAGCCAATGCCCTCGTCGTCAGCGAGGGCATTCCGTTCCGCGAAGCCTACCGGCGCGTCGCGGCCAGGTTGCGCAAGTGAGCGCCGGGCGTCTGTGGAAGGGCGACGTCACGCTCGACATCATCAACGCCATCGGGCACGGCACGATGTCCGAGAACCTCGGCATCGTGATCACCGAACTCGGTGACGACTGGCTGCGCGGCACGATGCCGGTGTCCGAGCGCAGCATCCAGCCAATGCGCATCCAGCACGGCGGCGCCAACGTCGCGTTCGCCGAGACGCTGGCCAGCGTCGCGGCGAACTACAGCATCGATCGTGAGCGTTTCGCAGTGCTCGGCCAGGAAATCAACGCCAACCACCTGCGGCCAGCGCCACTCGGCAGCCTCATCACCGGCACCACGCGCGCCTTCCACATGGGCGGCCGCAGCCAGGTCTGGGGCATCGAGATCGCGAACGAGCGCGGCCAGCTGCTGTGTGTTGCGCGCATGACGATGGCTGTCGTCGCGCGTGACCCTCGGCTTGCGGCACCCTGAGGCGGCCTGCGTGTCGACGCCCACTACGCTGGACCGGGCCGCACTGATCGACCTGGTCGAAGATCGCTACTTCGGCAACGTCACGCGTGAGGATGTCGATGCCGTGTCGGCCTGCTTCACGGACGATGCCGAGATCGTCATCCGCCATGGCGACGCGCCGACGCGCGTCATGAAGGCGACTCCCGCGCCGGGCGAGACCGACATGCGCGACTTCTGGCGCCACCTGAACGCGAACTACGACGCCCGCTTCGACGGCTTCGAGCACTTCATCGATGTCGAGGCGCAGCGCTGCGCCGCGACCTTCACGGTTACGCTCGCGCCAAAGGCCGGTTCGGCGTACGCTGCCCGCGGCACACTGACGCTGCTGAATTGCAATTTCTTCTGGCTTGAAAACGGGCGAATCGCCCGCATGATGGTCTACTACGCGAACCCGGATACCGGTGGCCCCGTCGCGGGCAAACCGACCGGCTACCCGCAGAGCCCCTGATCTTGCGATCGATTGCGAGGAGCTGCAGATGGCCGACACTTACACGATCAACCCCGATGGTTCCCGCGCAGCGGATCCTGCGCTCGTCACCTACACGCACATCATCTACGCGCTGCATGCGCTGTCGGTGCTGATTGGCGTGACCGGCCCTGCCACCATCATCGGCAGCTTCATTTTCGGGCTGCCTTCGATCATCGCGGTCATCATGAACTACGTGCGGCGGCGCGACGTCGCCGGCACGCATCTGGAATCGCACTTCGCCTGGCAGATCCGCACGTTCTGGTCCGCGCTGCTGTGGATCGTCATCGCCGGCCTGTTCTCGGCGCCGCTGATACTGCTGTTCGGGCTCGGCATCGTGACGTTCTACGTCGCCGCGATCATCATTGGCCTTTGGGTCATCTACCGGGTCGCGCGTGGCTGGCTGGCGCTGCGCGACGGGCGGGGCATCGCCTGATGCGCGCGCCGGCGCGGATCCTGGCTCTGGCGTCGAGCCTCGCATCGCGCAGCGTCGCTGCAGGGCTGTTGGCGGCTGGCGTGCTCGCGCTGGCCGGCTGCGGCCAGAAGGGCGCGCTCTACCTGCCGGAAAGCGGCGGCGAAGTGATCACGCGGCCGACGCAGACCCCGGCGCAAGACCCGGCTGCGGTTGTGCCGCCCGCCGCCGCGCCCGCACGCGACGCCGACGAGCGCAGCACACCGACGCCTGCACCGGTACCGCCGCCTGCACCCGTCCCACCGCCCGAAGCCTCCCGCTGACCTGGAGTCCCCATGCATCCGTTCCCGCACCGCTATACCGTCACGGCCCAATGTGTCAGCGCCGGCAGTGTCATGCTGCGGTCGCCAGGCGTGCCGGATCTGCCATCCGATGGCCCTGCCGAGTTCGACGGTCCGGGCAACCTGTGGTCCCCCGAAACGATGCTGTGCGGCGCGGTGGCCGACTGCTTCAACCTGAGCTTCCGCGCCATTGCGCGCGCCTCGAAGTTCGAGTGGACGTCGCTCGACTGCGAAGTGGTCGGCACGCTTGACCGCGTCGAGCGCACGTCCTTGTTCACGCAGTTCGACATCCGCGCCGCGCTGCAGCTGCCCGCCGGCGGCGACGCGGCCCGCGCGCAGCAGCTGCTCGAGAAGGCCAAGCAGATCTGCCTGATCTCGAATTCACTGAAGGGCGAGTTCCACCTGCACTCGACGGTGGAAGTGGCTTCGGCCTGAACCGACGCGCCGCCGGCTAGGTGCAGTCGGCACGCGTCGGTCGCACGACGCGCCAGCCGGCCTGCTGCGCCGCGGCTTCGAGTTCGACCGACGGGTTGATCGCGTACGACCGCCGCGCGAGCTGCAGCATCTCGATGTCCCAGCGCGAATTGCCGAAGGCCATGTCGGGTGTGCGCCCGATCACCTCGCGGATCGCCTGGGCCTTGCCCGCACCACTCGGCAACCGCAGCAACCGGTCGGTCACGTGCTCACCCGCGAGTTCGGCGCTCGCGGCGAGCACCCGCTGCGGATCGAGACCGAGCGCACGTGCGCCCGCCGCGATGACCCACTGGCTGCTGGACGAGACCAGCCAGAACTCGCAGCCCTGCAGCCGCAGCGCCTGCACCAGCGTGTACATCGCCGGAAACCATTGCGGCACGACGGCGGCGCCAATGTACTCATCGGCGCGGGCGTGCAGCGTCGCATCAGCGCGACCGCGATGCATGGTGACCTGCAAAGCGCACATCGTGTCTTCGTCGACTTCGCCAGCGAGGTAGCGCGCGTACTGCTGCTGCACATGCGACGCGGTCGCTGCATCGACACCGCCGCGCTCGATATCCCAGGCCGTAAATCCGCTGCCCGCGTCATCGGGCCACAGCGTGCCGTCGAAGTCGCAGACGACGAGGCGCGGACGGCGCGCAAGCACCTCCTGCACGAAGCTGTATTCGGCATCGAAGGCAGTCGACACGGGCGGGGTACTCCAGGACGCCGCCAGTCGCGGCACGGCATTCTACTGCGTGCGGCCCGCTATACTCGCGCCTCCTGACGAGGCGCCATGAACACACCGCCGGCTTCCCCCTCCAGCAACCCTGCCGCCGATCTGGTCCTGATCGACGGCTCGTCATATCTGTACCGCGCCTTCCATGCCCTGCCGCCCCTGACTGGCCCGCACGGTGAGCCGACCGGCGCAGTGCACGGCGTGCTGAACATGCTGCAGAAGTTCCTGCGCGAGCACCGGCCGAAATATGTCGCGGTCGTGTTCGACGCGCCCGGCAAGACCTTCCGTGACGAGCTGTTTGCGCAGTACAAGGCGCATCGCCCGCCGATGCCGGACGACCTGCGCGCGCAGGTCGAGCCGCTGCTGGATGCGGTGCGCGGCCTCGGGCTGCCTTTGCTCCGGATCGGCGGCGTCGAGGCGGATGACGTCATCGGCACGCTCGCGCGGCGCGCCGCCGAGCGCGGGCTGCAAGTGCTGATCTCGACCGGCGACAAGGACATGGCCCAGCTGGTCGGCGCGCAGATCCGGCTCATCAACACGATGAGCGATTCGCGCTACGACCGCGATGGCGTCAAGGCCAAGTTCGATGTCTGGCCCGAGCAGATCATCGATTACCTCGCCCTGGTCGGCGACAGCTCCGACAACATCCCGGGTATCGACAAGGTCGGACCGAAAACCGCGGCGAAGTGGCTGGGCCAGTACCAGACGCTCGACAACCTGGTCGCCAACGCCGCCGAAGTGCCGGGCAAGGTGGGCGAGAACCTGCGCGCCGGGCTCGACACGCTGGCTCTTTCGCGACAGCTCGCGACCATCCGCTGCGACCTCGACCTGCCGCAGGACCTCGACTCCCTGACCGCCGGCGAGCCGGACATCGAGGCCCTGCGCGCGCTGTATACGCGCCTCGGCATGCGCGCGCTGCTGCGCGCCCTGCCCGGCGGCGACGCCACCGAATCCGACGCCGGAGCGGGCACTGACACCCGACTCTCCGGGGCCGTGGCCGCGCGTGCCGCGTTGGCGCCGAGCGACGGCACGGCAGGCGACGCGCTCGAACTGCGGCCGGAGATCGCTGGCGCAGCCAGACAGTACGAAACCGTGGTCGACAGCGACGCGCTCGAGCGTTGGCTCACCGCGCTGTCGGCCGCCGACCTGTTCGCCTTCGACACCGAGACGACGAGCCTCAACTACATGCAGGCCGAGATCGTCGGCGTGTCGTTCTGCATCGAACCCGGCAAGGCGGCCTACGTGCCCCTGGCGCACGACTACCCGGGTGCGCCGGACCAGCTGCCGCGCGCCGACGTGCTCGCGCGGCTCAAGCCCCTGCTCGAGAACCCCGCGCTCGGCAAGGTTGGCCATCACCTGAAGTACGACGCCCACGTGCTCGCCAACCACGGCATTGAACTCGCGGGCATGCGCTTCGACACCATGCTCGAGTCCTACGTCTGGAACAGCGTCGCGACCCGCCACGACATGGATTCCGCGGCCGAGCGGTACCTGGGCATCAGGACCATTCACTACGAAGACGTGGCCGGCAAGGGAGCGAAGCAGATCCCGTTCAGTCAGGTCGCACTCGAACAGGCGTCCGAGTATGCCGCCGAAGACGCGGATGTCACGATGCGGCTGCACCGCACGCTGTGGCCGGCGATCGAGCACGAGCCGTTGCTGAAGCGACTCTACGAACAGTTCGAGCAGCCGCTCGTGCCGGTGCTGTGCCGCATGGAAGCACAGGGCGTGCTGCTCGACCGCGAGCAACTGCGTGCCCAGAGCAGCGAGATCGCGCGCAAGCTGCAGCAGCTCGAGGGCGACGCGCACGCGGCGGCGGGCCAGCCGTTCAACCTTGATTCGCCGAAGCAGCTGCAGCACATCCTGTACGAGAAGATGCAGATCCCGGTGCTGCGCAAGACGCCGACCGGCCAGCCGAGCACCGCCGAAGACGTGCTCGAGGAGCTCGCCGAAGCGCATGCGCTGCCGAAGCTGATCCTGGAATACCGCGGGCTCGCCAAGCTCAAGAGCACCTACACCGACAAACTGCCCGAGCAGATCGACGCGCGCACCGGTCGCGTGCACACGTCGTATCACCAGGCCGTCGCCCAGACCGGGCGATTGTCGTCGACCGATCCGAACCTGCAGAACATTCCGATCCGCACCCCCGAAGGCCGCCGGATCCGCCGCGCATTCATCGCACCCCCCGGCCATGTGCTGCTGGCAGCCGACTACTCGCAGATCGAGCTGCGGATCATGGCGCACCTGTCAGGAGACGAAAGCCTGGTGCGCGCCTTCGCCGAGGATCGCGACATCCACCAGTCGACGGCGGCTGAAGTACTCGGCGTAGCGCTGGATGCGGTGACGCCGGAACAGCGCCGCTCGGCAAAGGCTGTCAACTTCGGTCTCATCTACGGCATGTCCGCCTTCGGGCTCGCGCGCCAGCTCAGCATCGGGCGCGGCGAGGCGCAGCAGTATGTCGATCTGTACTTCGCGCGTTACCCGGGCGTGAAGCGCTACATGGACGACACGCGTGAGGTCGCGAAGGCGCAGGGTTACGTCGAGACCGTGTTCGGTCGCAGGCTCTACCTGCCGGACATCCGCTCGCGCAACCGCGCGATGCAGCAGTATGCGGAACGCAGCGCGATCAACGCGCCGATGCAGGGCACGGCCGCCGACCTGATCAAGCTCGCGATGATCTCGGTCGACGACTGGTGCCAGCAGCAGGAAGGCCGCGCGCGCCTGATCATGCAGGTGCACGACGAGCTCGTGCTGGAAGTGCGCGCCGATGTCGTGGACGCGGTGCGCGACCAGGTGCGGCAGCGCATGATCGCCGCAGCCGGAGATGCGCTGCGCGTGCCGCTGAAGGTGGATGTCGGCGTGGGCACCAACTGGGACGAGGCGCATTAAATCAAATCGGCGGCGCAGCGCGCCCCGACCCGGTCATTCAGAGTCCGTTCATCGATGCCGGTCGATAGTCGGGCCATGATGCGCATGACCCGCTACACCACCCTCGCCGCGGTCGTCTCGCTGCTCGCGACGACCGCCCCCCTGGCGTTTGCCGATGACAGCCTGCGGACCGGCTCAGATCGCACCGGCCTCGACTGGCTCGAATTGCTGAACCGCACGCGCTTCGAAGACTGCAGCCGTGAGCCGGCGCTCGCACCGCTGAGCGAGGACCGCGCGCTCGTCAGCGTCGCGCAGCGCTACGCCGACGGCGGCTCGTTGCAGCAGGCGCTCGAAGCAAACCGCTATTCGACAGAGCAGGCTGCCGCATTGCGGATCGATGCCGTCAGGCTCGACGCGCGCGCCGTTCGCGACCGCGTGAGGGAACAGTTCTGCGCGCGTCTCGGCGATCCGGACATGGATGTTGCCGCAGCCGTGCAGCGCGGCAACTCGCTGTGGCTCGTCATCGCGACGAAAGACGCTTCCGCGACACCCACCACCGGCGACTCCGGCGAAGCTGATGATGATGCTGATGCTGCGGAGCTGAGTGCGCCCGACGCCGTGGTCGAGCCCCTTCCGGACCCGCGGCCTGACGCGCGCGCGACGCCCCGCGCGCCGGATGGCATCGAATACGACATCCTCGCGCAGGTCAACGAAGCTCGTGCGCTCCCTCGTCGCTGCGGCACCAGACAGTACGCCGCGGCGCCGCCGCTGCGCTACTCGGCGGATCTTGCCGACGCCTCACAGGCGCATGCCATGGACATGGCGCAGCGCGGCTACTTCGACCACGACACGCCGGAAGGCGTGCAGCCGAAGGAGCGACTTGCCAGGACGGGATACCAGTGGTCGCTGACCGGCGAGAACATTGCCCGCGGCGACATGGGGGCCGATGAAGCGATGGAAGGCTGGCTGCGCAGTCCCGGCCATTGCGCCAACATCATGGAGCCGCGCTTCAGCGAGATGGGGTTCGGCATCGCCGCCGACGGCAACCGCAAAGGCGCCCTGTACTGGGTACAGACCTTTGCGGCGCCGCGCGGCGATGACTCGTCCCGCTGACCCCTCAGCTCAGAACTTGTAGCGCAGGCGCGCGCTCCAGTTGCCCGGACGATCCAGGAACTGGAACGGACCCAGCGCCGACATCGGGTAGGCCTTGTCCGCGCAGTTGCGGCAATCGACAACGAACTGCAGGCCTTCGACGGCCTCGAAGTCCATCGCGATCTGCGCAGCCAGGTACTGCTGCTTGCCCGCCCAGGTGCCGTTGGTCGACAGCGGGCTGCCGGTCGTGCCGATCGCATAGGCATCGGAGAAGTTCACGCCGATCATCGGCGAAATCTTGACGCTGCCGACGTTGAAGCGGTACGTCGCCGTGATGCTGCCCGTGTAATCCGGCGAACGTACCGGTGTTGCGATGGCGCCGAACTGGTCGACGAAGTTCGCGTTGCAGGCCGGCGCGCCGTTGAACAGCGCCGTCGGGCTGGCGCGGCAAGCGGCCGCCTGGGCCAGCACGTTCGGCGCGATGTTGACGTACTCGGCATTCTGCCAACCGAGACCGACGACCAGCGAGAACGCTTCGTTCGGCGCCCACTCCGCGTCGATCTCGAGGCCGCGGTTCTCGAGATCCGCCGGGTTGCTCGTCGTCGAGATCTGCAGGCCGTTGAAGTCGATGCGCGCCGGGATCTGGATGTCTTCGGTCTTGGCCGAAAACAGCGTCGCGTTCAGGCGCAGCGTCGAATCGAAGAACTCGGCGCGCAGGCCCAGCTCGTTCGACCAGATCTTCTCGGGCGCGAACGGCACGAAGGCCACGTTGGCCACGGCGCGCGCCGGCCAGCCGCCGGACTTGAAGCCGCGCGTCGTCGACACGAAGAAGCTGACGTCGTCCGTGAGCTTGTAGTTCAGCGCGAGACGCGGCGTCCAGACCTGCTCATCGAGTTCGAGCGGAATGCCGGCCGCGGCAATCGCCGCCGTCGACAAGGCAGCGCCGCCCGCGCCCGGATTGCGGTCGATCGCGAAGTCCTTCTTTTCATCCGTGAAGCGCAGGCCCAGCGTCGCGGTCCAACGCTCGGCGAAGTCGAGATCGCCCTGCACGTAGGCCGCATAGGTATCGAGCCCGTTGACCATCGTGCGATCGGCGCCCACCGAGAACATGGGCGCTGCAGGCGGCGCAACGTTGTTCGCGTTGGCGAAGTCCGTGACGTTGTCTTCGGTGAGCCAGTACAGGCCCGCGACCCAGTTCAGCTTGCCGCCCAGGCTCTCGCCGTTGAAGCGCAGCTCCTGCGAGGTCTGTTCGTGATCGCCCATGTTCGCGAGCGGCGTGAAGCCGCGCGTCGTCGTCGGACGCGGCAGTTCGCCGCCCGAGTCGACCAGGAAGTCGTGGTCGGTGTTGCGATAGCCCGTGATGGACGTCAGCGTCAGCGCTTCGCTGATATCCCAGGTGATGTTCAGCGTGACGGCCTCGGTGCGCGCCTCGTTGCCGATCGGCAGCGCGGCCTTGGCGCCCGTGAAGGTGCCCACCAGCGCGCCCTGGATCAGGTTGTTGTTGACGATGCGGTTGTCGTTCGCATCGCGCACGTTCAGGAAGTTCGTGTTGCGATCCTCGATGTACTCGACGATCAGGTCCGCGGTCAGCGATTCCGTCGGCAGGAAGCGCAGGTCCGCGCGCACGCCCGAGGCGTCGCGGTCGTTGAACTTGATGCCCGTCGACCGCTGCGTCGCGTAGCCGTCGTCCTTGACCTTGTAGGCCGAAAACTTGGTCAGGAAGCGCTCGCTGACCGGCACATCGACCGAACCGCGGGCCTGCCACATGCCGAAGCGGCCAGCGCCCGCCTCGAAGAAGCCCTTGAACTCATCGCTCGGCTTCTTCATGACCACGACCAGCGCACCACCCGTCGTGTTGCGGCCGAACAGCGTGCCCTGCGGTCCGCGCAGCGCTTCGATGCGCTCGACATCGAACATGCTGAAGTTGTTGTGGTTCTGGCGCGAGATGTAAACGTCGTCGACATAAGTACCGACCGGCACGTCGAACGTCGCGATCGATTCGCCATTGCCGATGCCGCGGATGTACAGCGAGGTCGAGGTGCCGACACCGACGTTGTTGTTGCCCGTCAGGTTGGGGATGTTGCGCACGAGGTCGTAGGTGTCGACGATATTGCGCGTCGCGAGCATTTCGCCCGAGAACGCGGTGATCGCGATCGGCACGTCCTGCAGGCTCTGCGCGCGGCGCTGCGCCGTCACCGTGATTTCCTCGAGGCCGGCGCTGGGCGCCTCGTCCTGCGCCACCGCGCCAGCAGTCGCCATCGCGGCGACCATGGCACCCAGGCGCGTCCATCGTTTCCGGTCACTCATCTTCGTACCCCCTTAGGTCGTGGATCGTTGCAACGGCAACCGCTCGCCCAGCAGCCGCCCAAATGTCAAAGCCGGTGTCAGCATCATGCCGGCCGCGAACGCGTTGCCGACCGACACGCCGCTGCCGAGCACCTCGCCAGCCGCATACAGGTTCGGCACCGCGCTGCCGTCGCCACGCAGCACGCGCAGGTCGCGATCGACGGCGACGCCCGCTGACGATGTGGCCGAATGGCCCTGGTGCCGGATCGCGTAGAACGGCCCGCGGCGGAGCTCGCGTGGCCGATGCTGCCGACCGAACGCATCCTCGCGGCCGCCCGCGAGCGCAGCGTTGTATTCATCGACGCTGCGGGCGAGCGCAGCCGGCGGCATGCCGACCCGCTCGGCCAGCGCGGCCAGCGATTCCGCGCGCGCGAACATCGGGTGTGAATCGAACGCAGCCAGCATCTGCTCGCGACTCCAGCCCTGCACGCCCGGCGGTGCGCGCTCGAAGATGTCCTGGTCGAAGATGATCCAGTAGCGCAGCTCCGGCTGGCGCAGCAGCGCGCGCTCGCGCCCGAGCGGCACGGGTTCATCCTCGCGGACGAAGCGCTCGCCACGCGCGTTGACATAGATCTCCCACGGCGCGCGCAGCTGTGGCGACGTCACGAAGCGCGCGTAGACCTTGGCGGGATAGTTGTCGTTCTCGAGGATGGAACCGAAGCCCGTGCGATACAGCTCGCGGCCGCGCAGGTAGCCACCCACCGACACGGCCAGATCGAGGCCGTCGCCCTGCGAGAACGCATACGACCCGCCGGCATAGTTGGGCACGCCCGTCAGCCGCCGGAACATCGCCATGTTCGAGGCGTATCCACCCGTGGTCAGCAGCACATTCCGGCCGCGGAACGCGCTGCCGCGGCCGCCGCCGCGATCAGCGCGCACGCCGATGACAGCGCCGCGATCATCCGTCAGCAGTTCCGTGACGCGCGTGTCGAGCTGCGCGCGCACGCGACCGCTCGCAACTTCCGGCGCGAGTTCGCGATTGACGACGTCGAGAATCGCCGGGCCTTCTCGCTCCGCCCACAGATAACGACGACGGGAATACATGGGCCGGCCCGGCGCGTCGCCCGTGACCGGGTGCCCGGGCAAGGGCACGAGGCCACCGCGATCGAGCCAGTCGAGTGTCGCGGCCGCGTGATCCACCGTCAGTCGCACGACGTCGCGATCGGCCGTGCCGCCAGTGACGCGCATGACATCTTCGTAGTGCAGGTCGGGCGTGTCGTCGATGCCGAGCTCGCGCTGCAGGCGCGTGCCGGCGCCGGCGATCTGGCCATTCGCCATGTGCAGCGTGCCGCCCACCGCACTCGCCGCATCCACCAGCAGCACGCTCGCACCGCGACGCGATGCGAACACCGCGGCCGGAATGCCCGCCGTACCGGCGCCCACGATGACGTAGTCGTACACGGTGTCTTCGGCCGCCGCCATCGTCGCCCTCACTATCGCGGGGGCGCCCAGCAGGGTAGCCGCCGTGGCTGCGCCTGCGCGCAGGATTGTTCGCCGCTGCGGTGAAGCTGGTCCGCGCATCCGGCTCAGTCCTCGACGATCTCGATGAGTTCGCCGGCGGGTCCGCGCGCCGTCGCGGTGCGGCGCCCGCCGTACAACGGCCCGCCCATGACTCGCGGCGGCGTGATGAAAGGCAGGTCGAGCGCGTCGATGTCGCGCACGCTCATCGTCGTGATCGCAACGCCCGGCGGCAGATGCCCGCGACGCACGGGGCGCGGGCCGGCGTTCTCTGAATAGCCGTCGAGTTCCAGCAGGTTGCCCTGTTGGGCAAGCCGCATCGTCGTCAGCGGCAGCAGTCGATCTGGCGGCAACCCCTGCGCGCGCTGCAGCACGCCGACGGGCCGGTCGCGCAGCGTGCCGCGCACCATGTTGAAGCGCTCGGCGTACCAGTCGACCAGCCGCTGCGGTTCGGGACCGGCAACCACCATGATGAAGATGCGGCCGATCGGACCATTCGGCGGCGGCAACGGCGAGCGCGTGCGGTCGCCCGTCTCGCTCGTCATGTACAACACTTCCTGCGCGCGACCCTCGACCTGGAATGCGCGGATGCTCGGGAAGCCGCTGAGGTTGGCGGGCTCACCGATCACGCGGAACGGCCCGCCCTGGAATGCGGCATAGGTGGCGTCGGTGTCTTCAACGACGATCTCGATGGCATTCCAGCCGTAGGTCGTCAGCGGCCGGTAGCCAGGGACACGCGGCGATCGCACCGCACGGATGAAAACGTCCGGCGCCGCATCGGCGCTCATCAGGACATAAGGCTGCCCGGCGGACTTCGGCGCGCCCCAGCTGCGCGCCAGATCGCGCGGCACCTTGCCGCGCTCGCGGACCACGTAGCCGAGCGTCGCCGCATAGTCGCGCTCGACCGCGGCGAGATCGTCCGTCGTGATGGTCGCGGCGCGAAACCGCTGCAGCAGCGGCTCCGCCACCGACGCGGGCGCCGCGAACGACAACGCCAGCAGACCGATCACGACGGCAGCCATCGACAAGCGGGCGCTGCGCGCCCGGGCCGGCGGGCGCGATTGGATCCGGGGGGCTAACATTGTCCGGACATGCTATCAGTATAATGTTTGGCTCTACAACGAGGACCGCGCCATGCCCGAGACCACCCCGCCAGAGGCCGTGCGACTGCCCCGCGAGACGCTCGGCAAGCGCCCGCATTTCTTCGACGACCCGGCGCTGGACCAGATGATGACCTTCATCGTCGAACTGACGACCGAGGTCGCCGTGTTGCGCGAACGCGTCGACACGGTCGAGCGGCTGCTCGACGCCCGCGGCAGCATCACGCGCGCCGACATCGAGGCCTTCCGGCCGGAGCCCGGCGCGGAATCCGAGCGCAACGCCTGGCGCGATGGCTACCTCAAGCGGGTGTTCCGGATGCACCCGGCGCGGTGAACACGCCCCAGAGCCAACCCTGGCCGGACTCGCGCTATGCGTGGTTCGTCGTTTCGCTGCTCGTGCTCGCTTACGCGTTCGGCGTCGTCGACCGCATCGTCATCGGCCTGCTGACGCAGTCCATCAAGGCAGACCTCGACCTCACCGACACGGAACTGGGCCTCATCCAGGGCCTCGCGTTCAGCCTGTTCTACGCGCTGTTCGCGCTGCCGATCGGCATGCTGGTCGACCGCTGGAAGCGCGTGCCGGTGCTGTGGTCAGGCGTGTTCATCTGGAGTGCTGCGACCGTGGCCTGCGGCTTCGCCGGTGGCTTCATGACGCTGTTCCTCGCCCGCGTGTTCGTCGGCGCCGGCGAATCGACGACCACGCCCGGCTCGGCCTCGATCATCGCCGATTACTTTCCACCCGCGCTGCGGCCCCGCGCCTACGGCGTCTTCAACATGGGCGGCTCGATCGGCATCGGCATCGCTTACCTGCTGGGCAGCGTCGCGATCACTTTGGCCGGCGACCTGCGCTCGCTGTCGCCGCAGTGGCTGGGCGGATTCCGGGACTGGCAGCTCGTGTTCTTCATCGTGGGTGCGCCGGGCATCCTGCTCGCGCTGGTGATGGCGCTCGCGATCCGCGAACCGGTGCGACGCGGCGGCGCGCCGACGACAGCGAAGATTTCGTTCGTGCCGCTGTGGAGCGAAGTGCGCACCAACCGCATCGCGCTGTTCACGATCATGTTCGGCGCGATCATGAACGTGCTGATCGTCAACGCGCAGCTCGCCTGGTTTCCGACCCTGTTCTTCCGCGTCCACGAGTGGACGCCGCAACAGGTCGGCACCTCGCTCGCACTCGTTGGCGTGCCTGCGGGCCTGCTGAGCGCGATCACGGCCGGCTGGGTGCTGTCGGCGTTCGCGAAGCGCGGTCGCGACGATGGGCCGCTGCTGGTCATGGGCCTGCAGTGCCTGGTCTGGGCCATCTTCGGACCCCTGAAGTGCTTCGCGCCCACGCCAGAGCTCGCGCTCGCCGGGCATGTCGTGACCTCGTTGTTCGCGACCTGGGCCATCACCTCGGCGCTGACAGCGCTGAACCAGGTGACGCCGAACCAGCTGCGCGGCCAGGTCGTTGCGGTCTACACGGTGCTGTTCGGCTTCGCCGGCGTCGCGATCGGTTCGGTCGCCGTCGGCCTGCTGAACGACTACGTCTTCACGGACGTCGGCGGCGTGGCACCCAGCCTCGCCCTGGTGTGCGCAGTCTGCGGCCTGACAGGCATCGCCCTGCTCTGGTACGGTCGCCCCGCATACCTGCAATCGGTACACCGCTCCCGCGGTTTTGGAGACCTCAACACATGAAGCAGAAGCACGCCCTGACCACGACCGACGTGCGCGGCATCGCCGCTGCCTGTCAGCAGGAAGCGCAGCGCAACGGCTGGTCAGTCACTATCGCGATCGTCGACGATGGCGGCCATCTGCTGTTCCTCGAGCGCGATGGCGCGAAGATCGGCACCGTCGACGTCGCGACCCGCAAGGCGCGCACCGCCGCGCTCGTCCAGTTCCCGAGCGCAAACCTGCAGAAGCGCGTCCGCGACGAGCCGCAACTGCTCGCGCTCGATCTGATGCCGATGCAAGGCGGCATGCCGCTGTTCTACCGCGGTGAGTGTGTGGGCGGCGTCGGCATCTCTGGCGTCAAGCCCGAAGAAGACGAACAGATCGCTCGCGCAGGGTGCGCGGTGCTCGAACCCGTGAATTAGCTCGCGGGGGTGGGTCGCGACCTGTAGAGTGGGTCGGTGACGCAACACAATCTGTCGACCGCCTACGCAAGTTTCGGCGCCAAAGCGCTGAACGGCCTGCGCAGCCTGTCGGCGATTGCCGCAGATGGCGCCGTCGTGCTGACCTGCGAATACCCTTACTTCGTGCGCTCCGCACCGGGCGTGCTGCGCTACCAGGACAGCGTTTCGCGCTCCGGCGACGCTCATCGCGGCACCAAATCCCTGCGCGAACACCTGAAGCTCGCTCGCGAAAGCGACTGCGCCGTGCGTCTGGTCGTGCTGTCGCCGGCGCGCCCCGGGCGGTCAGCCCGCGCGGTGCACGTTCGCACCGACCTGACCGGTCGGGTCACGGATTTCGACGGCGATCGTTTCGTCGTCGATTTTTCGCGTCCGCCTCCCCCCGCGCCCGAGTCCGCCGCGAAGCGGCGCGCGCGACTCAAGCAAGAGGCCGAAGCGGTCTAGCGATCGGCGAGGCGCCGTTTCAGCCAGTCGATCTCACGCCGCAGCCTGGCGTTTTCCAGATCGGCGCGGTGCCACCGGGCACCGAGGAACATGGCAAGCGCCAGCAGCGCCGCGAGTATCACGTAAGTCATGGCGCAGTCCGTGCCGGGTGGGGTGCCGACACTAACGCATCTGTCCGGGCAACGCGGTTGTTTCGCGGCGGACGGTGCGGGATCAACGCAGGAAGAACCACCAGATCAGCACGATCACGACGACCGCGTCGAACAGCAGCACCTTTTTCACCAGGCTGCGTCGGGAGTCCTTCCGCACCTCTTCGATCTTCTCGCGCACCGCAGGATTGCTCTCGAGGTAGCGATCGATGCGCGCTTTGGCGCCCACGAGGTCGATGCCTTCGGCGTCCCGCAACAGCTTGATCGCCTCGATGACCTTGCCATCGTTGATCGCGAGCGACACTGCGATCGGCAGGGGGTTGTCGCTAGCCTGCTGCTTCATGCTCAGCTCCAGTGATAGTTGAAACTGACGCTGACCCGCTCTGCATCGCTGCGATGCATCGGGACCTCGTGACGCAACCAGCTCTCGAACAACACGAGCTGACCCGCCTTTGCCGGAATCGTAATCCAACTGCCCGACCCGCGTCGCGGCGGTGACGCCATGAAGCGATCGAGCCGCGGATCCTCGAACTTGAGACCAGGCGCACCGGTCGGGGTGCACAGGTAGTAGGTACCGCTGATGGTCGACACGGGATGCAGGTGCAGGCCGTGCACCGCATGGCGTCCCATCACGTTGATCCAGCAATCCGTCATGGACAGCGCGCGTCCGTCCAGATCCAGATCCAGTGCGGCGGCGTAGCGCATCACATGCCGGTCGATCAGCTTCGCCAGCGCCGCGAAGCCGTCCGTGATCGTGTGGAGCCGGCACAGCGATCCATAGGAGGTATAGCCACCGGGATAGTTGCGCGCGGACCAGCGCTGCCCTGCGACATCGTCATGGCGCAGCTGCTGGCATTCACGCAACAGCCGCGCGTTCAGTGCGCGCGCCCCACCCCGTCGCAGCGGGGCAACGTGAATCCGGGTCGGGAACAGTTCGCGCACGGTCGCACTCGGCATGGACAACTCCGGCCTGACGAGAACTGCGCACGGTACGCGACTCGCCCACCGGCGCACAATGCCGCCATGTGGCGCAACTTGCGTATCGCCGTGCTGCTGCTCGTGCTGGTGCTGGTGTCGGTCGGCACGCTGCTCGATCGCATCCGCACGACAGACTGGGATCGGCCGCTGCGCGTCGGCCTGTTTCCGATTTCGGCCGACGGCCGCGACGCAACGGCTGCCTACATCGCGGGGCTCGGCGAGCCGCAGTTTGCGTTGATAGGCGATTTCCTCGAGCGCGAGGCGCGCCGCCATGGGCTGGCCGTCGATCGTCCCGTCGACCTGACGCTGCACGAACCCCTGACCGAAGCGCCGCCGCTGCTGCCACGCGACGCCGGCGTCCTCGGCACCGTGCTGTGGAGCCTGCAACTGCGCTGGTACAACTGGCGGGTCGGCGGCGACTCCGGCGAGCAGATCCGCATCTATGTGCTGTACCACGACCCCGAAAGCACCCGCGAAGTGCCGCATTCACTCGGCCTGCAGAAAGGGCTGGTGGGCGTCGTCTACGCCTACGCGGACGAGGCGATGGACGGCCAGAACAACATCGTCATCGCGCACGAACTGCTGCACACCGTGGGCGCCACCGACAAGTACGATGCCGAGACGCTGCAGCCGGTGTATCCGGGCGGCTATGCCGAACCGCTGCGCACGCCACGCCACCCGCAGACGCTGGCGGAAATCATGGCCGGTCGCCGCGTGGTCTCGCCGCAGCGCGCGGAGATGCCGCCGGACCTCGAGCGCGTCGTGATCGGTGCGGCTACCGCTGCCGAGATCCGCTGGCTGGATTGAACCGCGGGGCGATCGTCGACCCAGCTCAGGCCTCGGCCCAGGTCAGGCTGCCGTCCTTGACGCTGACGAGACCCTCAACGACGAGCGCATCGACCAGCGCATCGAGCCGCGCCGCGTCGAGCTTGCCCGCGAACAGCGAGCCCAGCGACGCGATCAGCCCCTTGCGCTTGCGCGGCCGGTTGCGGGCCGGCAGGCGCGTCAACCAGTGCCGCACACGCTGCAGCGACTCGACCTCGACGGGCGGGGCGCGTCGCGCACGCTCGCCGCTCGCCGCCCGCGCGGCACGCGGCGCGCGTTCGGGTCGCGCCACCGGCTGGACCGCCGGGAAGGCCTCGGCGACCGTGCTGACACGGCGCACCGCGAACCCCCGCACGACCAGGTGACGCACCAGCGGATCGAAGCCCTTGTCGCGCGACAGGATCACGCACTCGGCGCGCGGCGAGGCCTGCAGCAGCTCACCCAGATAGAACGCGATGTGGAAATCGAGCGCGTTCTTGCCCTGACCCTCGACGTCGATCGAGATGAAGCGATCACCGAGCCGGCGCGCCACATCGAACAACGCCTTGGGCACGGTCTTCTGCGAGGCGCCAAAGAAGAACGGCACGTGCACGTCATCGGGCAGTGTGCCGAGATCGACCTTGGGCACGTTCTCGAAATCGACGAACAGGATGCGTTTCATCATGACTCCGTCTGCGCCTTTTCATGCGCCGCGGCGACGCGCAGCAGCAGCGACTCCGAGAACGGCGGTCCGATCAGCTGCACGCTGGTCGGCATGCCGTTCGCGGCAATGGCAGCCGGCACCGCGACCGCGGGCAGGCCGAGGAAATTCAGCGGCGCCGTGTTGTGCACGAGGCGGCTCAGCGTGCGCCACAGCGACTCGCCCGCGCCGACGTTGGTCTCATCGAAGGTCGGCGTCGCAATCGGCAACGTGGGCGTATGCAGCACATCGCAGCGCGAGAAAGCCTCGGCGACGAAGCGCCGCAGCATCGGCACGCGCAGCAGCAACGCCTCGTAGTAGACAGATGCTGGGATGCCCAAACCGGTGGATGCACGCACCCGCACCTGCGGCGAATACACTTCCGGGCGCGTCCGCAGCCAGTGCGAGTGCAGGCCGGCGGCCTCGGAGTAGACGATCGCGCGACTCAGCTCCGCGAGCGGCTTCATGTCCGGCAGGTCCAGCGTGACGATGCGCGCGCCCTGCGCAGCGAGCGCATCGACGCTGCGCTGCATCGCGGCCCGCACTTCGTCGGTGGCGACATCGAAGAAGTAGTTGCGCGGCACGCCGATGCGCAGGCCCGCAACGCCGCGGCCGAGCGCGGCTTCGTAATCCGGTACCGGCAGCGCCGAACTCTGCGCATCCTTCGGATCATGGCCGGCGATCACCCGCAGCAATCGCGCACAGTCGCGGACGTTGCGCGCCAGCGGCCCGAGCACGTCGATTGATGGCGCGAGGCGCATGCTGCCGTAGCGCGAGACGCGGCCGTACGTCGGCTTGATGCCGACGACGCCGTTGGCTGCGGCGGGAATGCGCACCGACCCGCCCGTATCCGAGCCGAGTGCACCGAA